>NZ_JBGWAB010000054.1:0-48955 GCF_041862025.1 Streptomyces sp. AB3(2024) | reverse complement strand
CCCCCCCCCCCCCCCCCCCCCCCCCCCCCCCCCCCCCCCCCCCCCCCCCCCCCCCCCCCCCCCCCCCCCCCCCCCCCCCCCCCCCCCCCCCCCCCCCCCCCCCCCCCCACCGGCGTCCCGGGGCAAGGATCGGAGCATGCTCTGGTCAGACCCGAAGAACGAGCCGCCGAAGGACATGCGCGACGCCCAGGCGATGCTCCGGCGGCTGCTCGTCGTGCTCGCCCTCGCGATGGCCGTCGGGGTGTACGTGCTCGGCATCGCCCCCTTCTGAGGGGGACGGCCCGTCGGCGGGGGCCGCGTCCGCCCTACGATGGCCCCCATGACCGTAGAGCCACAGCGCACGCTCGTCCTCGCCTCCGCCTCCCCCGCCCGGCTGAACCTGCTGCGGCAGGCCGGGCTGGCCCCGCACGTGATCGTCAGCGGGTTCGACGAGGACACGCTCAGCCACGACGAGCCGGCCGGTCTGGCCCTGGCCCTGGCCGAGGCCAAGGCGGGCGTGGTGGCGGGCCTGGCGGAGGCCGCGGGCGCGCTGGTGATCGGCTGCGACTCGGTGCTGGAACTGGACGGCGAGGCCCTGGGCAAGCCGGACGACGCGGCGGAGGCCACGGCCCGCTGGAAGGCGATGCGCGGACGCGCCGGGGTGCTGCGCACGGGGCACTGCGTGATCGACACGACCACTGGGCGTCAGGTTTCGGCCACCGCTTCGACGACGGTCCGCTTCGGCGAGCCGACGGACGCCGAGGTGGCCGCGTACGTGGCGAGCGGCGAGCCGCTGCACGTGGCCGGGGCGTTCACCCTGGACGGGCTGTCGGCGCCGTTCATCGACGGCATCGACGGGGACCACGGCAACGTCATCGGCCTGTCGATGCCCCTGCTGCGCTCCCTGCTGGGCGAACTGGACGTGTCCATCACGGACTTGTGGGCCTGAGCCCCTTGAAGTCCGACGGCTCGTCCCGGCCCCCGGCGTAGAGCGTCAGGGTCAGGACGAGCAGACAGAGGATCACCATCGCCGCCGTGAAGGCGCCCCAGCCGACGAGCGCCGCGGCGATGGCGCCGAGCAGGACGTGGGTCAGGGCGGCGGCGATCAGCACGACGCGGGCGAAGCGGCCGGGCGCGCGGTCGTGCAGGGCCGTCAGGGCGAGCAGGACGGCGCCCAGCAGGAAGAAGGCGCCGATGGCCGCCCCCAGCGCGTAGGTCGCCTTGCTCATGAGGTCCGGATCGCTGCCGGCGATGGACATCGACTGGTTCGCGGTGGTCCGCCCGAGCACGAGGTGGACGAGCACCAGGACCGCGGCTTCCCCGACGAGCGCGAGCGCGCCCAGTCCGGCCACGAGTCTGCGCAGCACGACGCCCCCATCCCCCGCACACCACAAGTGTGTTCGACGCACTGGAGGCTACTAACGAGTAAACCTGCGGACAAGAGGTCGGGGCGGCTTCGTTACGGGAGCCCTCCGTGACGGCTCTCACTCAAAGAATGCATAGGCCGTTCGTAGGGACTCGACAAAGAATCAGCGGGGGCCGCTGACCCGCCGAACAGAGACCTGCACTGTGCAACGGGGTTACTGTGCAGTCGGGGATCTCCCTGACCTGGGGCGACACAAGGGCTTTCGCGCCGGAGGGCCGCTCGCATCACGCTCTGTGTGGGCAAGCTCACCACCGGGGAAGGGTCGAAAGGCCGTGTCGGCTGTCCCTAAACTCAGCTTGTTTCAAGGAGGGAGCCATCGTGCGCAAGGTGCTCATCGCCAACCGTGGCGAAATCGCTGTCCGCGTTGCTCGGGCCTGCCGGGATGCCGGAATCGCGAGCGTAGCCGTCTACGCCGATCCGGACCGGGACGCCCTGCACGTCCGCGCGGCAGACGAAGCTTTCGCGTTGGGCGGTGACACCCCGGCCACCAGCTACCTCGACATCGCGAAGGTCCTGCAGGCCGCCGCCGACTCCGGAGCGGACGCCATCCACCCCGGATACGGCTTCCTGTCCGAGAACGCGGACTTCGCCCAGGCCGTCATCGACGCGGGCCTGACCTGGATCGGCCCGCCGCCGCAGGCCATCCGCGACCTCGGTGACAAGGTCGCCGCCCGGCACATCGCCCAGCGCGCCGGCGCCCCGCTGGTCGCGGGCACCCCCGACCCGGTGTCCGGGTCCGACGAGGTCGTCGCCTTCGCGCGGGAACACGGCCTGCCGATCGCGATCAAGGCCGCCTTCGGCGGCGGCGGCCGCGGCCTGAAGGTCGCCCGCACCCTCGAAGAGGTTCCGGAGCTCTACGACTCCGCCGTCCGCGAGGCCGTCGCCGCCTTCGGCCGCGGCGAGTGCTTCGTCGAGCGCTACCTCGACAAGCCGCGCCACGTGGAGACCCAGTGCCTGGCCGACAGCCACGGCAACGTGGTCGTCGTCTCCACCCGCGACTGCTCCCTCCAGCGGCGTCACCAGAAGCTCGTCGAGGAGGCCCCCGCACCCTTCCTGAGCGAGGCACAGAACGCCGAGCTGTACGCCGCCTCCAAGGCGATCCTCAAGGAGGCCGGCTACGTCGGCGCCGGCACGGTCGAGTTCCTCGTCTCCGCCGACGGCCTGATCTCCTTCCTGGAGGTCAACACCCGCCTCCAGGTGGAGCACCCGGTCACCGAAGAGGTCGCCGGCATCGACCTGGTCCGCGAGATGTTCCGCATTGCCGACGGCGAGGAGCTCGGCTACGGCGACCCCGTCCTGCGCGGCCACTCCTTCGAGTTCCGCATCAACGGCGAGGACCCGGGCCGCGGCTTCCTGCCCGCGCCGGGCACCGTCACCAGGTTCGCCCCGCCCAGCGGTCCCGGCGTCCGCCTGGACACCGGCGTCGAGTCCGGCTCGGTCATCGGCCCCGCCTGGGACTCCCTGCTGGCCAAGCTGATCGTCACCGGCGCCACCCGTGAGCAGGCCCTCCAGCGGGCCGCCCGCGCCCTGGCCGAGTTCGAGGTCGAGGGCATGGCCACCGCCATCCCCTTCCACCGCGCGGTCGTCGCCGACCCCGCCTTCGCGCCCGCCGACGGCAACCCCTTCACGATCTACACCCGCTGGATCGAGACCGAGTTCGTCAACGAGATCCCGGCCTTCGTCGTACCGGCGGCCGAGGACACCGAGGACGAGCCGGGCCGCGAGACCGTGGTCGTCGAGGTCGGCGGCAAGCGCCTGGAGGTCTCCCTCCCGTCCTCGCTGGGCATGACCCTGGCCCGCACCGCCGCCGCCGGCGGGGCGAAGCCCAAGCGCCGCGCCGCCAAGAAGTCCGGCCCGGCCGCCTCGGGCGACACCCTCGCCTCGCCGATGCAGGGCACCATCGTCAAGGTGGCCGTCGAGGAGGGCCAGCAGGTCAACGAGGGCGACCTCGTCGTCGTCCTGGAGGCCATGAAGATGGAGCAGCCCCTCAACGCGCACCGCTCGGGCACCGTCGTGGGCCTGAACGCCGAGGTCGGCGCCTCGCTCACCTCCGGCGCCACCATCTGCGAGATCAAGGACTGACGTCCGGGACCGCACCGCGGCAACGAGGACGAGGCCCCGCCCTGACCGGGCGGGGCCTCGTTGTCGTCCGGACCGTCCCCACGGTGCACGGCGGGCCACCCTGGCGGGAGCCGCCCGGCGGACACCGTCCGGGAACGGTCCGGGGTCAGCGGCGCCGCATGTCCGCGACGCGCGCCCGTTCGCCGGCCTGCTGCTCCAGCATCGAGGCGGGAGCGCTGCGCAGCTGGGCGGTGGGGCCGCCCCGCCGCTGGACCGGCAGGGGGGACTCCCGGCGGGGCCTGCGCCCCTGCATGCCGTCCCCGCCCGGGACTCCGCCGTGACCCCCGCCGGAGGCCGGCGAGGAACCCGCCACGGTGATCTGCACGCCCTGGTCGGCCAGCGACTGGAGCTCGGTGGCGGCCCGGTCGTCGTGGGGCGGCGGCTCGTCCGTCACCAGCCGGGTCATGATGTCCGTCGGCACCGTCTGGAACATGGTGTCGGTGCCGAGCTTCGTGTGGTCGGCGAGCACCACCACCTCGGCCGCGGCCTGCACCAGCGCCCGGTCCACGCTCGCGGAGAGCATGTTGGAGGTGGACAGCCCCCGTTCGGCGGTCAGGCCGCTCCCGGACAGGAAGGCCCGCGACACCCGCAGCCCCTGCAGGGACTGCTCGGCCCCGCTGCCGACGAGGGCGTAGTTGGACCCGCGCAGGGTGCCGCCGGTCATCACCACCTCGACCCGGTTGGCGTGTGCCAGCGCCTGGGCGACGAGCAGCGAGTTGGTGACGACGGTGAGACCGGGCACCCGGGCGAGCCGGCGGGCCAGCTCCTGAGTGGTCGTCCCCGCGCCGACGACCACGGCCTCGCCCTCTTCGACGAGGCCGGCCGCGACATCGGCGATGGCGGTCTTCTCCGCCGTCGCGAGGTGGGACTTTTGCGGAAAGCCGGACTCCCGCGTGAAACCGCCCGGCAGGACCGCACCGCCGTGCCGGCGGTCGAGGAGTCCTTCTGCCTCCAGTGCCCGCACGTCCCTGCGTACGGTCACTTCGGAGGTCTGGACTACGCGGGCGAGCTCCCGGAGCGATACCGCTCCGTTGGCCCGCACCATTTCGAGGATCAATTGGCGACGTTCTGCAGCGAACACGAAACTGACAGTAACCCCAGCGATCGACTGCTTTCAGCTCTTTGCGCCGGAATACCGAAGTTGTCCATACGGTGGGTCGACTGGTGGTATACGCGGCCCGACTGCCGGGTGCACTGTCGGGGCCGCTCCGCCCGCCCACCTCGGGGACCGCCCCAAACCCCGTACGGGCAGGGGCGGTTGCCCGACGCCTACGCCTCGCCCGCCGCCTTGCGGGTGTGCAACTGACGCGCCACTTCCGCGATCGAACCGGACAGGGAGGGGTACACGGTGAACGCGTTTGCGATCTGCTCGACCGTCAGGTTGTTGTCGACCGCGATCGAGATCGGGTGGATGAGCTCACTCGCGCGCGGCGAGACGACCACACCGCCGACCACGATGCCGGTGCCCGGACGGCAGAACATCTTCACGAAGCCGTCCCGGATGCCCTGCATCTTCGCGCGCGGGTTGCGCAGCAGCGGCAGCTTCACCACCCGGGCGTCGATCTTGCCCGCGTCCACGTCGGCCTGGGTGTAGCCGACGGTGGCGATCTCCGGGTCGGTGAAGACGTTCGAGGAGACGGTCTTCAGGTTCAGCGGGGTCACCGCGTCGCCGAGGAAGTGGTACATCGCGATGCGGCCCTGCATGGCGGCCACGGAGGCCAGCGCGAAGACCCCGGTCACGTCACCGGCCGCGTACACGCCCGGCGAGGAGGTGCGCGAGACCTTGTCGGTCCAGATGTGGCCCGAATCCTTGAGCCGGACCCCGGACTCCTCCAGGTTCATGTTCCGGGTGTTCGGGATGGCACCGACGGCCATCAGACAGTGCGTGCCGGTGATGACCCGCCCGTCGGACAGGGTGACCTCGACCCGGTCCCCGACCCGCTTGACGGACTCGGCGCGCGAGCGGCCGACCACGTTCATGCCGCGGCGCCGGAAGACGTCCTCCAGCACGGCCGCCGCGTCCGGGTCCTCGCCCGGCAGCACGCGGTCGCGCGAGGACACCAGGGTCACCCGGGAGCCGAGGGCCTGGTACGCGCCGGCGAACTCGGCGCCCGTCACGCCCGAGCCGACCACGATGAGCTCCTCGGGGAGCTCCTCCAGGTCGTAGACCTGGGTCCAGTTCAGGATCCGCTCACCGTCGGGCATCGCGTCCGGGATCTCGCGGGGGGTGCCGCCGGTGGCGATCAGCACCGCGTCGGCGGTCAGGATCGTCTCCGTGCCGTCGGCCGCGGTGACGATGACGTCCCGGGTCCCGTCGATGCCCTGCGGGCCGCCGAGCTTGCCGCGGCCGCGCAGCACGCGGGCGCCGGCCCGGGTCACGGACGCGGTGATGTCATGGGACTGGGCGAGCGCGAGGCGCTTGACGCGCCGGTTCACCTTGCCGAGGTCCACGCCGACGACGCGCGCGGCCTGCTCCAGGGGCGGGGTGTCGTCCGCGACGACGATGCCCAGCTCCTCGTACGACGAGTCGAAGGTCGTCATGACCTCGGCGGTCGCGATGAGAGTCTTCGAGGGCACGCAGTCGGTGAGCACCGACGCCCCGCCCAGACCGTCGCAGTCGACGACGGTCACCTCCGCGCCGAGCTGGGCCCCCACCAGGGCCGCCTCATACCCGCCGGGTCCGCCGCCGATGATCACGATCCGGGTCACGAAAAGTCCGCCTCACGTCTACCCGGCCGGCTGCCGCCCCGGCCGGCGGTCCGGGGGGTCTCCCCGGGGGATGCATTCCGTGCTCCATTGTCCCGCACTCATCAAGGTGCTTCGCCCCCGGTCCCGACCCCGCTGCGCCATCCGGGCAAGCGTGCCGGGCCGCCCCTCCCGTACCCTCGACCTCATGTCGCTCTACGCCGCGTACGCCGGCAACCTCGACCCGCGGCTGATGACGCGCCGCGCTCCGCATTCGCCGCTGCGCGGCACGGGCTGGATCAACGACTGGCGGCTGACCTTCGGCGGCGAGCAGATGGGGTGGGAGGGCGCCCTCGCCACGATCGTCGAAGCCCCCCGCCACCAGGTCTTCGTCGCCCTCTACGACATCGCCCCGCTGGACGAGGACTCCATGGACCGCTGGGAGGGCGTCGGTCTGGACATCTACCGGCGCATGCGGATCCGGGTGCACACCCTGGACGGCGAAGAGGCCGCCTGGGTGTACGTGCTCAACGGCTACGAGGGCGGTCTGCCCTCGGCGCGGTACCTGGGCGAGATCGCCGACGCCGCCGAATCGGCCGGCGCCCCGCACGACTACGTGATGGAACTCCGCAAGCGCCCCTGCTGACCTCCACGGTTCCCCGACCGGCCCTCAAGGCCGGACCGGGACCACGGGGGACGTTTCGGCGGAAACGACAAGGCAACGATCCGAACACCGTGAGCTGCGCCATCTACGCGCGTAGGAGATAAGCGGCTACGCTCGTCAGCGTGAACGCATCTGTTATCGACCCCTTCGCCGCCGCCGACGCCGCCGCCACTCGCCTGCGCGAGCTGACCGGCGTCGATTCCCACGATGTCGCCCTCGTCATGGGCTCCGGCTGGGCCCCCGCCGCCGAGGCGCTGGGCGCGCCCGAGGCCGAGTTCCCCGTCACCGAGCTGCCCGGCTTCCCGCCCCCGGCCGTCGAGGGCCACGGCGGCAAGATCCGCTCGTACAAGATCGGCGACAAGCGCGCGCTGCTCTTCCTCGGCCGGACCCACTACTACGAGGGCCGCGGCGTCGCCGCCGTCGCGCACGGTGTCCGCACCGCCGTCGCCGCCGGCTGCAAGACCATCGTCCTGACCAACGGCTGCGGCGGTCTGCGCGAGGGCATGAAGCCCGGCCAGCCCGTCCTGATAAGCGACCACCTCAACCTGACGGCCACCTCGCCGATCGTCGGCGCGAACTTCGTGGACCTCACCGACCTGTACTCGCCGCGCCTGCGCGCGATGTGCAAGGAGATCGACGCGAGCCTGGAGGAGGGCGTCTACGTCCAGTTCCCCGGCCCGCACTACGAGACCCCGGCCGAGATCAACATGATCCGCGTGATGGGCGCCGACCTGGTCGGCATGTCCACCGTGCTGGAGGCCATCGCCGCCCGTGAGGCCGGCGCCGAGGTCCTGGGCATCTCCCTGGTCACCAACCTGGCGGCGGGCCTGTCCGGCGAGCCGCTGAACCACGAAGAGGTCCTCCAGGCCGGCCGCGACTCGGCCGCCCGCATGGGCACACTGCTGACGCAGGTCCTCGCCCGCATCTGATCGACGTACGAGAGGGAAGGCGGAAGTAGTGCAGGAACAGGCACAGGCACAGGCACAGGACGACCTGATCACCCGGGCTCGGGCCTGGCTGGCCGAGGACCCGGACCCGGAGACGGCGGCGGAGCTCGCCGCCCTCGTCGAGGCCGGTGACACCGCGGAGCTCGCGGACCGTTTCTCCGGCATGCTCCAGTTCGGCACCGCCGGTCTGCGCGGTGAGCTCGGCGCGGGCCCGATGCGGATGAACCGCGCCGTGGTCATCCGGGCCGCGGCGGGCCTGGCGGCCTACCTGAAGGCCCAGGGCCACGCCGACGGCCTGGTCGTCGTCGGCTACGACGCGCGCTACAAGTCGGCGGACTTCGCCCGCGACACGGCGGCCGTCATGACGGGCGCCGGCCTGCGCGCGGCGGTCCTCCCCCGCCCCCTCCCCACGCCGGTCCTCGCGTACGCCATAAGGCACCTGGGCGCCGTCGCCGGCGTCGAGGTGACCGCGAGCCACAACCCGCCCCGGGACAACGGCTACAAGGTCTACCTCGGCGACGGCTCGCAGATCGTCTCCCCGGCGGACAGCGAGATCGCGGCGGAGATCGCCAAGGTCACCACGCTGGACTCCGTCCCCCGCCCCGGATCCGGCTGGGAGGACCTCGGCGACGAGGTCCTGGAGGCCTACCTGGAGCGTACGGACGCCGTGCTGACCCCCGGGTCCCCGCGCGGCGTGCGGACCGTCTACACGGCCATGCACGGCGTCGGCAAGGACGTCGTCCTGGCCGCCTTCGCCCGGCACGGCTTCCCGACCCCGGTGCTCGTCGCCGAGCAGGCGGAGCCGGACCCGGCCTTCCCGACGGTCGCCTTCCCCAACCCGGAGGAGCCGGGCGCGATGGACCTGTCCTTCGCGAAGGCCGCCGAGGTCAACCCGGACATCGTCATCGCGAACGACCCGGACGCGGACCGCTGCGCGGTCGCCGTCCCCACCGCCGACGGCTGGCGGATGCTGCGCGGCGACGAGGTCGGCGCGCTGCTGGCGGCCCACCTGGTCCACAAGGGCGCCCGGGGCGTCTTCGCCGAGTCGATCGTCTCCTCCAGCCTCCTGGGCCGGATCGCGGAGGCGGCCGGCGTCGGTTACGAGGAGACCCTGACGGGCTTCAAGTGGATCGCCCGCGTCGAGGGCCTGCGCTACGGCTACGAGGAGGCGCTCGGCTACTGCGTGGACCCCGAGGGCGTCCGCGACAAGGACGGCGTCACCGCCGCCCTGCTGGTGGCGGAGCTGGCCTCGGTCCTCAAGGAGCAGGGCCGCACCCTGACCGACCTGCTGGACGACCTGGCGATGGCCCACGGCCTGCACCACACCGACCAGCTGTCGGTGCGCGTGGAGGACCTCTCGGTCATCGCGAACGCCATGGCCGCGCTGCGCGCCGAACCGCCGGCCTCCCTGGCGGGCCTGCGCGTGGTCTCGGCGGAGGACCTGAACCGGGGCACGGACAAGCTCCCGCCCACGGACGGCCTGCGCTACTACCTGGACGGCGCCTACAAGGCCCGGGTGATCTGCCGCCCGTCGGGCACCGAGCCCAAGCTCAAGTGCTACCTGGAGGTCGTGGTCCCGGTGGCCGAGGCCTCCGACCTCGCGGGCGCCCGCGTGACCGGCCAGGAGATCCTGGACGCCGTCAAGAAGGACCTCTCGGCGGCGATGGGCCTGTAGCAAGCCCCATCCCCCTCACGGCCCCCCGAACCCAGCCCGGTTCGGGGGGCCGTCGGCGTTGCGGCGGGGGCTTACCGCTTCCCCCCGATCACATCGAGGAACGTGACCTCGACCCCGGCGAGGTACTGCTCCCGCCGGGCGAGGAAGCGCCTGGTGTGCGGCTGCGCCTCATGGGCGTCGAACGCCGCGCGGTCGGCGTACAGCTCGTAGAACACCCGGACCAGCGGCTCCCCCTCCGGCACGTGCACCACGTAGGCCAGCGTCCCCGGCTCAGCGGCCTTGATCCCCTCCAGCGTGACCGCACACAGCTCGTCGAACGCCGCCGCGCACTCCTGGTCGCGCAGCGAGAAGCGCACGACCAGGCCGAATCCCTCGTTCATACGTACTCCCTCACCTTTCGGACGGTCTCACCGACGCCATGACCGGTGGTGCGACCCAGCGTGTTCGTGGCAGGGTCACCGGCATGCGAATCCTGGTACTGGGTGGCGGCTGGTTCCTCGGCAAAGCGGTGATCGAGGGCGCGCTCGCTCGCGGTTGGGACGTGACGGCGTTCAACCGGGGCCGCTCCGGCGCCGTGCCCGAGGGCATCAAGACGGTACGGGGAGACCGGACCAGCGACACCGATCTGAAGCGGCTGGCCGAGTCGGGCTCATGGGACGCCGTCATCGACACGTCGTCCGGGGAGATGCCTCCCCGCACGGTGTTGGCCGCCGCCGAGGCTTTGCGTCCGGCGGCCGGCCGCTGGGTGCACGTCTCCACCGTGTCCGTCTACCAAGGTTGGCCGCATCGGTCTCTGACGGAGGACTCGGCTCTGCTGGATGCCCCGGCCGATGCCGACGAGTCGTTCGGGCACACCGGTGCCGACGGTTCCCCGACGAAGTACGGGTTCCAGAAGGCCGGGGCGGAGAAGGCCGTCTGTCAGACCTTCGACGACGAGGCCGTGATCCTCCGTCCCGGGGTGATCCTGGGGCCGGGCGAGTACGTGGGGCGACTGCCGTGGTGGCTGCGGCGGGCCGAGCGCGGCGGGGCGATCCTCGCGGCCGCTCCGTCCCTCCGCCCGATCCAGCCCGTGGACGTGCGCGACGTGGCCGCGTTCGCCCTGGACCGAGCCGCTCGGGACGGCGGCGGAGCGTTCAACGTCGCCCATCCGGCTCCGCTCTCCATCGGGGAGTTCCTCACCCATTGCCTTGCTGTCACCGGTGGCGCCGGACATGTCGTCTGGGCCGATCCGGCCGTGCTGGAGGAACACGGTGTCCACCAGTGGACCGAGATGCCGTTGTGGCGCACGGCCTCCGGGGTGTGGTCCGTGGACGCGTCACGCGCCGTGGCCGCCGGACTGTCCTGTCGGCCGTTGACCACGACCATCAACGACACGTGGGAGTGGCTGAAGGCCGACGGGCGTCCCGTGGAGCATCCCCGAGCCGCCGAGCACGGCATCGCCCCGGCCAAGGAGGCCGCGATCCTCACAGCCCTCGGGCACTGACCGTCAAGGCTCGATGGCCGACATGCCCCGCCCCGCCGCAAGGCGCCCGTAGTCCTCGATGCGCTCGCCCAGGTCCACGGCCACCCGGGCCGTTCGCCACGAAGGAGCGGTGAGAGCCACCCGGAGGCCCGTGACACGGCCGAGGAGGCCGGCGGACCTCCGGTCGCCCGGGATCTCCCAGACGGGTGTCAGTGCCTCCTCCGCAGCCTCCAGATCGCCGCGCAGCAGCAGGGCGGCAGCCAGGTCGGCCGACGCCTTCGCCTTCACCGTGCCGGACTGCCGCGCCGGAGGCCGCCCGGCCACCAGTTCCAGGGCATGACGAGCCTGCCCCTCGGCACGAGAACCGTCTCCCGTCAGCAGCGCAGTGGTCGCGGCGGACATGACCAGCCGTTCCTCGTCGAACGCGAACTCACCCCCTACGCCATCATGGAGATCGTCCCGAGCACCGGCGTCCAAGCCGACCGCCGCGACCGTGGCACGCCCCGCCTGTTCCCCGTCACCGAGGTGCCCGTAGGCGCGAGCCGCGATCGACAGCAACCGTCGGCGGCCGGCATCGCCGAGGCCTCCGTAGGCGAGTGCCGCTCGTACGTGCCGTACTGCCTCCGAGGGACGTCCGGCGAAGTACGCAACGATGGCCAGCGAACCGGCAGCGTACGCGCGCATCGGATCGAACCTGGCAGTCTCCCCGTAGAGCGCCGCCGACCGCGCCAGTCGGGTGGCATCGTCCAGGGCACCGAGGTCGAAGGCGGCGGTGGACAGCAGGGCACACGCCTGCCCGGCGAGGATCAGGAGTTCCTGCTGCTGCACGGGAACCCGGGTGGCACCCCGCTGATACTCCGCGTCTTGACGAAGCCCTTTCGCCCTGCGGAACACATCGAACGGCGGGGTCGTCGCATACGCGGTGGCAAGGGCTGCCACATCGTCGCGGAGCTGATCGATGGTGGTGTCGGATACGGACTGCGCGGCTGCGGCGCCCGCCTCGTCGGCTGCGTCCCTTGCGGTCATGGCGATTTCGCTTTCGATGTCGTACGCGGTGGGGACCGTCCTCGGCACGCCCTGTGGTGGCGCGGCGAACAGGGCGACGGCCTCCATCCCGAACAGGGATTCCAGGACCCGGCACGCGTCCGGGGAGGGCATGGTCTTGACCCGACCTGACGTCCAGCGGCGGAACTGCGCCTCGGACACGGTCTGATTGCGCAGGCCGACCTTCGTGGCAGCTCGCTCGAACGCGGCGGCGAAATCCCGATACCGCCAGGACCTCTGCGCCACCAAGACCTTCAACAGCGTCCCCGGAACGGGACCCATGCGTCCGCCCCCTCTTGTCGCGGGCCATGTTGCCGCTCCGATGATTCCGCCCAACTGTCCTCATGCACAACGGATTCCAGGCAGAAGACAGGTCGGCGCCACATCCGTGACGCCCAGCTCCCCGTTCGAGCGACACATGACATCCACGGGGGCATGGCGGTGACACCCGCCGGACGAAGAGTCTTGGGCCCCGGGCACCCCACGTCGCCCAGAACCGGAGGTACGCCATGACTCAGGCCACCCAGGACGGCCCCTGGCCAAAGCCCGAGGCTTCGAGGGGGCGTCCGATGAGTGAGCAGTACGAGTACGTCCCCCACCGTCTCCTGCACCGCCGCGTCCGCGACATCGCGTCCGGTGCCGAAGGCGTGCTGATGGCCGTGGTCAACGAGAACGTCTCCGACACCGGAGCAGAGCGGTGGACGCGGCTGGCGTACATCCGCGACCCTTCCGGTCTCGAATTCACCACCGCAGTGGCCAACATCGTGCCCGCCGACTACATCGACACGCTCGAAGCCACCCTCAACCGCCGCCGGCCACCGAACTGACCACGATCAGCCCCGGACGGCCGCCGGACGCCAAACCGAGCGAAGCGCGTAGCGATCCGACGCGCCCGAATGCCCCGCAGGACGCTCAGGTCGCCGTTTCGTGCGGGGAGGCCGTACCCGGCCCCGGATCGACGGCACATCGACCCGCTCCCGGGCGCGCCCGGCCGCAGGCGGCCCGTCGCTTCGCTGATCGGGCCGCTCCTCCTGCTCCTTCCCCCTGACCGTCCTTCTGGGGCTTCCCGGCAGTCTGTTGTCTTTCCGGGACGGGTCGGTCGGTCAAGGGTCGCCGAAGGCGATCGCGCAGCGACGCGACGCAGGAGCGCCCTTGACGGGGCGGCACGGCACGGAAGGACGATGGACGGCCGGGAAACCCCAGCCCCTCCCCGATGCCGCCCGGCCGGCGTCCCGCTCCCCACCCACCGGCCCGCACCCGGGGCGGGGCCGAGGGGGAAAAAGCGGGCCCGCCCCTCAGCGCCTCAAGACCCCGACCCCGACCCCGACGGCGAAGCCGAAGGCCGTACCAGCTCCCCCAGGGTCGGGACCGACTCCGGGCGGGAGCGGACGGCCTCCGTGCACTCCCACGCGCGCGGCGGGTCCGCGTCGGGGCCGCCCAGGACCACCGGCCCCGGCCCCGCCGACACCGCGTCGCTCGCCGCCAGCGTGCACACCACCTGGGCCAGCGCCACCGGCTCCAGGTCCTCCGGCTTGCGGCTGAGCCGCAGCGTCCCCGCCGGGTCGCCCTGCCGCGCCGGGGCGGCCGACAGCCCGTCCGGGACCCCGGTGGTGAAGCCCGCGTCCCGTTCCTCACCTGACGGCTGCTTCTCCAGCGCCTCCAGCAGCGCCTGCGCCACCAGCACCACGGGGTCGCGCCCGGACCGCTTCTCGGGCGCCGGAACAACCCGCTCCACGCCGACCAGCTGCGATCCGCACACCAGCTCCACCGTGGCCCGGAAGCCCTTCACCCCGCTCTCGCCGGCCGGCTGCGCCGAGGTGTCGCAGGACACCCGGGACGGCGCCGCGCCCACGTCCACCGGCACCGTCGTCGCCCGGATCCCGCAGCCGGACAGCACCAGCACCGCCGCCGCCCCGCCCAGCACCCGAAGCCCCACCGGCGCCCTACGCGTCCACGTCATCCGGGATCACCTTCCCCACGTCCATCGGCAGCCGCAGGGTGAAGACGGCCCCGCCGTCCGCACCGTTCTCGGCCGTGATGTCACCGCCGTGGATGTGCGCGTTCTCCATCGCGATCGACAGGCCCAGCCCGCTGCCGTCCGACTTCGGCCGGGACGCGCTCGCCTTGTAGAAGCGGTCGAAGACGTGCGGGAGCACCTCCTCGGGGATGCCGGGGCCGTTGTCCCTGACCGCGATCACCAGCTGTTCCCCCTCCACGGCCACCGATACCCGCACCGGCGAGCCGCCGTGCTTGAGGGCGTTGCCGATCAGGTTGGCCAGGATCACGTCGAGCCGGCGCGGGTCCAGCCGCGCCACGATCCCGCGCCCGGCGTCGAGTTCGACCGCGTCCAGCCAGGCACGGGCGTCGATGCAGGCCGTCACCTGGTCGGCGACGTTCACGTCGTCCAGCACCAGGCGCGCCGTACCCGCGTCGAAGCGGGTGACCTCCATCAGGTTCTCCACCAGGTCGTTCAGCCGCCGCGTCTCGCTCACGACCAGCCCCACCGCCGGCGCGATCATCGGATCGAGGTACTCGACCTCCTCCTCCAGCACCTCGGCCACCGCGGTCAGCGCCGTCAGCGGCGTGCGCATCTCGTGCGACATGTCCGCCACGAACCGCCGGCTCGCCTCCTCGCGCGCGCTCATGTCGGCGACCTTCTTCTCCAGCGCCTCCGCCGTCTTGTTGAAGGTGTGTGCCAGGTCGGCGAGTTCGTCGGTGCCCGACACCTCCAGCCGGTGGTCCAGCTCACCCTCGCCGAGCCGGCGCGCCGCGTCCCCGAGCCGCTGTACGGGCTTGAGCACGGTCCGCGCCGCCGCCTGCGCCAGCAGCGCCGAGCCGAGCAGCGCCAGACCCGTCGCGATGGTCAACGACCAGCCCAGGGCGTTGAGGTCGGCCCGTTCCGTGGCGAGGGACTTGTACATGTAGCCCGTCGGCCCGCCGCCCACGATCCGGGTGCCCCCGACCAGGTACGGGTTCCCGTTCGGCTTCGTCCGCTGCCAGTACATGTGGTACTCGGCGTCGTTCGCGGCGGTCGTCTTCTGTCGGTCGTTCACGGCGTGCTGGAGCGACTTCGGTACGTCGTCCAGCCCGAAGGAGTCCGCGCCGGCGGCGCCGAAGACCTTGCGGCCGTCCTTGCGTTCGTGCACGAGCAGCACGCTGTAACCGGGGCTGCTGCCCGCCATCAGCTCGGCGGTGCGCTGCATCTCCTCCGCGGTCGGGTCGGCGGGCAGTGCCGCGGCCCGGTTCTGCATCTCCTGGCGGAAGTCCCCGAGGGCCGCGTCCTGGGTACGGGTGAGCACCGCCTCGCGGTTGAGCCAGTACGCGATCCCGGACGCGGAGACCGCGGCCGTCAGCGCGACCAGTGCGAACACCACCAGCAGCCGCAGCCGCAGGCTGGTCCAGCGCCGGCCCGCGAACAGGGCTCTGATCACTGCGGGGAGTCCAGCCGGTAGCCGACACCCCGGACGGTACGGATCAGCGTGGGTGAGGACGGCACTTCCTCGACCTTCGCGCGCAGCCGCTGCACGCAGGCGTCGACGAGACGCGAGTCGCCCAGGTAGTCGTGTTCCCAGACCAGGCGCAGCAACTGCTGGCGCGAGAGCGCCTGGCCGAGCCGGCGGCTGAGCTCCAGCAGCAGCCTCAGCTCGGTCGGAGTCAGCTGGAGGTCCTCTCCGTTCTTCGTCACCGTCATCGCGGCCCGGTCGATGACCAGGGACCCGAACACGGCGGAGTCGCTCGCCTCGCGTTCACCGCGGCGCAGCACGGCCCGGATCCGGGCGTCGAGCACCCGGCCCTGGACGGGCTTGACCACGTAGTCGTCGGCACCCGACTCCAGGCCCACGACGACATCGATGTCGTCGCTGCGGGCCGTGAGCAGGATGATCGGCAGCTGGTCGGTGCGGCGGATCCGCCGGCACACCTCGAAGCCGTCGATCCCGGGCAGCATCACATCCAGCACGATCAGGTCCGGCCGCTGCTCGCGCAGCAGTTTCAGGCCGTCCTCTCCCGTCGCCGCGGTGGCCACACGGTGGCCCTGGCGTGACAGGGAAAGTTCGAGGGCCGTGCGGATGGCGTCATCGTCCTCGATCAGCAGCAGGAAAGGCACGCGCTCATTCTGTCCCATCGGCCGTCGGGACTCGACCGTCGTGCGGTCCGGATCCGGCCGCCGGTGGCTGTGACAGGCCTGTGACAGTCGAAGGACACCCCGGTTATCTCGGGCGGGCAGGCTTCTGTCATCAAGCACGGACCGAAGCAGACTCCACGACGGGGGGCGCGAGATGAACACGCTGCACAGCACCACGACCAGCACGGTTGTCACGCGGCTGCACGATGTGAACCGCCGGGCGGGTGTCCGTAACGTCACGGTCGCCCGTCCGCGGCCGGCACACATCACAGCCATTGACGCGAACCAGTACCAGGCGGTTCCCGCACCGCGCACCCCGTCTTCCACCTCGGAGGCGGAGTTCACGGCATACGTCCAGGAGCGGCGCGCGGCGCTCTACGCGACGGCCTTCCACCTCACCGGCGACCGCCACGAGGCCGAGGACCTGCTGCAGAGCGCGCTGTTCTCCACGTACCGCGCCTGGGACCGGATCAGCGACAAGGCGGCCGTCGGCGGCTACCTGCGGCGCACGATGACCAACCTGCACATCAGTGCCTGGCGTCGGCGCAAGCTGAACGAGTACCCGACCGAGGAACTGCCGGAGACGGCCTCCGACACGGACGCGATGCGCGGCACGGAACTGCGCGCGGTCCTGTGGCAGGCGCTGGCCCGGATCCCGGAGCCGCAGCGCACGATGCTGGTGCTGCGCTACTACGAGGGCCGCACGGACCCGGAGATCGCCGAAATCCTGGGCATCAGCGTCGGCACCGTGAAGTCGAGCATCTGGCGGTCACTGCGGCGGCTGCGGGACGACGAGGCGCTGAGCTTCGGGCGGGACGAGGCGGAGTCCTTCGGGGAGCTCGTCGCGTAACGGCCAAAGACCAAGCGGTCGGGGGGTCCGTCCTACGGGGGTGGGGCGGGGGCCGCGGGGGGAGAAGAGGCGGGATCAAACGGCCGGGGGGCCGTGCGATCCCGCCTTTTCACGTTCCGGCACGGATCAGGTCCGGGCGGATCAGGTCCGGGCGGATCAGGCCGGGGTGTTCGCCGTACGGTGGCGGCCGGCCGCCGCGGCTGCGAGACGGCCGAGGGCCTCGTCGCGGGCGCAGGCGTGGGCTCCGAGCCCGACGTGGCGCGCCACGATCCCGCGCTCGGCCCGCATCAGCCGCCAACCCCTGCGCAGCAGGAACGGGATGGACTTGCGCCCCTCCCGCAGGTCGCGGGCTAGCCGCCGCCTGAAGGTCGTCGAGGGCCGCCCGCGCAGGCAGATCGCGTCCGCGAGCAGCCCGAGCTCCTGGCAGCGCGCCACGATGTCCGCGGCGAAGATCCCCTCCGCGATGAACAGCGGGGTCCGGTCGATGTCCAGGCTCTCCGCGCCGGTGCGCGAGGAGGTGGCGATGGAGTACTCGGGGACCTCCGTACGGCCCGTCGCGCAGAGTTCCTCGATGGCGGCGACGGCGGCGTCCGCGTCCCAGGAGAGCGGGGAGTCCCAGTCGATGTCGGAGCTGCCCTCGACCAGCGGGAGGGTGGGGTCCGTCCCCTCCTTGTAGAAGTCGTCCAGGCGCAGTACGGGCAGGCCCGAGCGGGCCGCGAGCGAGGACTTGCCGGATCCCGAGGGACCGGTCAGCAGGACGACGCGCGTGGGAAGGGGAGATGAACAGCTCACGGGTCATAAGTGTGCGGCATTACCCGGCGTATCAACACACCGCGGACAGCCGCTGCGACGACCCTCACACCGATCGGCGGTTGGAATCCGGCCGACGCCCTCGGCTACGCTGCGTGCGCACGCGACTACGACCACAGGCGGGAACCCATGGGACGTCACGCAGCCTCCGACCCTTCGCCGAAGCGGCTCCGCTCCGCCGGCCTGACCCTCTCGATGGCCGGCGCGGCCCTGGCGATGGCGGCGGGCGCCGCTCAGGCAGGGGAACTCGACGTCCCCGCGGCCGTGGCGGGGGTGGCCAATCCGATCGGGAACCTGAAGGTGAACCCGCTGGCGCACACCGGCGTGGACCCCCTGGACAACGGCGTGGCCACGAAGGTGGCCGATTTCCCCTCGGTCGGGACCGGCGCGGTCACCGGAATCCTGACGCAGGGCCCGTCGGTGAAGGAGCTCCCGACGGCCGCCGTGTCCTCACTCCTGTCCCCGGTCCTGCCGAAGTAGGCCTTCCGCCTGCGCCCGCAGCCCCCACGGTCGGCTGAGCCGAAGGGGCCGCGTCGGCGAAGGCGGGCGAGCGCCCGGAAGGATTCGCGAGGAACGAGCGAACCCTGAGGACGCACGCCCGCCTGGAGCCGGCATCGGCGGCCCCGGAGGCGAAGCCGACCAAAAAGGAGGGGTGAAGCCAACCTAGTAAGAGGAGCCGCCCGCGCCCAGGGAGCCCGTCGGGTGCCAGACCGTCTTCGTCTCCAGGAAGGCGGTCATGCGCGCGGTGCCCGGGTCGGCGCTCCAGTCGTCCACAGGCTGTGGACGCAGGACGCGCTTGAGGTTGTCCGCCGCCGCGATCTCCAGCTCCTTGGCGAGTGCCGCGTCGGCACCCGCCAGGTCGATCGCGTTGACGTCCTGGTGGGAGGCCAGGTGGGGGCCCATCTCGCCGGCCTTGCCGGAGAGGATGTTGACCACGCCGCCCGGCAGGTCGGAGGTGGCCAGCACCTCGCCCAGGGACAGGGCGGGGAGCGGGGACTTCTCCGAGGCGATGACCACGACGGTGTTGCCCGTGGCGATCACCGGGGCGATCACCGAGACCAGGCCCAGGAACGACGAGTCCTGCGGGGCCACGACCGTGACGACGCCCGTCGGCTCCGGGGTGGAGAGGTTGAAGAACGGGCCGGCGACCGGGTTGGCCCCGCCCACGATCTGGCCGATCTTGTCCGTCCAGCCCGCGTACCAGACCCAGCGGTCGATGGCTGCGTCGACGACGGCCGCCGCCTTGGACTTGGACAGGCCCTCGGCCTCGCCGACCTCGCGGACGAACTGCTCGCGGCGGCCCTCCAGCATCTCGGCGATGCGGTAGAGGATCTGGCCGCGGTTGTACGCGGTCGCGCCGGACCAGCCGCCGAAGGCCTTGCGGGCGGCGACGACGGCGTCACGCGCGTCCTTGCGGGAGGACAGGGGGGCGTTGGCCAGCCACTTGCCCTTGGAGTCGCTCACCTCGTACACCCGGCCGCTCTCGGAGCGGGGGAACTTGCCCCCGACGTACAGCTTGTAGGTCTTGAAGACGCTCAGACGCGCCGACGACGACTCAGACATCGAGGTAGCCCTCCAGGCCGTGGCGGCCGCCCTCGCGGCCGAAGCCCGACTCCTTGTAGCCGCCGAAGGGCGAGGTCGGGTCGAACTTGTTGAACGTGTTGGCCCAGACGACACCCGCGCGGAGCTTGTTCGCGACCGCGAGGATGCGCGAGCCCTTCTCCGTCCAGATGCCGGCGGACAGGCCGTACTGGCTGTTGTTGGCCTTGGCGACGGCCTCGTCCGGGGTGCGGAACGTCAGCACGGACAGCACCGGGCCGAAGATCTCGTCGCGGGCGACGGTGTGCGCCTGGGTGACGTTGGTGAAGAGCGTCGGGGCGAACCAGTAGCCGGCGGACGGGAGCTCGCACGCGGGGGACCAGCGCTCGGCACCCTCGGCCTCGCCGGTCTCGGCGAGCGCGGTGATCCGGGCGAGCTGCTCGGCGGAGTTGATCGCGCCGATGTCGGTGTTCTTGTCGAGCGGGTCGCCCAGGCGCAGCGTGGAGAGGCGGCGCTTGAGGGAGTCCAGCAGCTCGTCGTGGATCGACTCCTGGACCAGCAGGCGGGAGCCCGCGCAGCAGACCTGGCCCTGGTTGAAGAAGATGCCGTTGACGATGCCCTCGACGGCCTGGTCGATGGGGGCGTCGTCGAAGACGATGTTGGCGCCCTTGCCGCCCAGCTCCAGGGTGACCTTCTTGTCGGTGCCGGCGACGTGGCGGGCGATCTTCTTGCCCACGGCGGTCGAGCCGGTGAAGGCGACCTTGTTGACGTCCGGGTGCTCGACGAGGGCCGCGCCCGCGTCGCCGTAGCCGGTGAGGATGTTGACGACGCCCTTGGGCAGGCCCGCCTGGCGGCAGATGTCCGCGAAGAACAGGGCCGAGAGGGGGGTGGTCTCCGCCGGCTTCAGCACGACCGTGTTGCCGGTGGCGAGCGCCGGGGCGATCTTCCACGCGAGCATGAGGAGGGGGAAGTTCCAGGGGATGACCTGGCCGGCCACACCGAGGGGGCGCGGGTTCGCGCCGTAGCCCGCGTGGTCGAGCTTGTCGGCCCAGCCCGCGTAGTAGAAGAAGTGCGCGGCGACGAGCGGGAGGTCCGCGTCGCGGGTCTCCTTGATCGGCTTGCCGTTGTCCAGGGTCTCCAGGACGGCCAGCTCGCGGCTGCGCTCCTGGATGATCCGGGCGATGCGGAAGAGGTACTTGGCGCGCTCGGAGCCCGGCAGCGCGGACCACTTCTCGAAGGCCCTGCGGGCGGCCTTCACGGCGCGGTCGACGTCGGCGGCGCCGGCCTGGGCGACCTCGGCGAGGACTTCCTCGGAGGACGGGGAGACGGTCTTGAAGACCTTGCCGTCGGCGGCGTCGGTGAACTCGCCGTCGATGAAGAGCCCGTAGGAGGGGGCGATGTCGACGACCGAGCGGGACTCGGGGGCCGGTGCGTACTCGAAAAGGGATGCCATGGTGATCAGTCCACCGTCACGTAGTCGGGACCGGAGTAACGCCCGGTGCTCAGCTTCTGGCGCTGCATGAGCAGGTCGTTCAGCAGGCTGGAGGCGCCGAAGCGGAACCACTCGTTGGTCAGCCAGTCCGCGCCCGCGGTCTCGTTGACCAGGACCAGGAACTTCAGCGCGTCCTTGGTGGTCCGGATGCCGCCGGCCGGCTTCACGCCGATCTGGATCCCGGTCTGCGCCTTGAAGTCGCGGACGGCTTCGAGCATCAGCAGCGTGTTGGCCGGGGTGGCGTTGACGCCGACCTTGCCGGTGGAGGTCTTGATGAAGTCGGCGCCCGCGATCATGCCGATCCACGAGGCGCGGCGGATGTTGTCGTAGGTCGACAGCTCGCCGGTCTCGAAGATCACCTTGAGCCGGGCGGCGGTGCCGTCCTCGCGGACGCACGCCTCCTTGACGGCCTTGATCAGCTCGTACGTCTCCAGGTAGCGGCCGGCGAGGAAGGCGCCACGGTCGATGACCATGTCGATCTCGTCGGCGCCGGCGGCGACGGCGTCACGGGTGTCGGCGAGCTTGACGGGCAGGGCCGCGCGGCCGGCCGGGAAGGCGGTGGCGACGGAGGCGACCTTGACGTCGGCACCGTTCAGCCCGGCCTTGGCGGTGGCCACCATGTCGGGGTAGACGCAGACCGCGGCGGTCATCGGCGCGCTGCGGTCGGTCGGGTCGGGGTTGACGGCCTTGGCGGCGAGCGCCCGCACCTTGCCCGGGGTGTCCGCACCCTCAAGCGTGGTCAGGTCGATCATCGAGATGGCCAGGTCGATGGCGTAAGCCTTGGCCGTCGTCTTGATCGAGCGGGTGCCGAGCGAGGCCGCGCGGGCCTCCAGGCCGACTGCGTCTACGCCGGGCAGCCCGTGCAGGAAGCGGCGCAGCGCGCTGTCGGACGTCGTCACGTCAGCGAATGCGGTGAGGGTGGTGGGCATGGTCACCACATGAGCATATCTACGCGCGTAGCTGCCTGTCACCCCCCTCGCGCACATCTGCGCGTGACATCCGTCATCGGTGCACCCGGCCGGGCGTACGGCACAATCGGCGGCATGACTACGCCCTCCCCCCACGAGCCGGTCTACGCCGACCGCGTCTACCGCTCCCCCATGGCCGTCGTCACCGGGGTGGTGCTGCTGGCCCTGATCGCGTGGCTGTGCGGGGACGCTGTCGTGCGCGGCGAGGGCAGCGCCCGCTGGGTCGGGCTCGCCATCGCGCTGTTCGCCGTACCGCTGACGGTCGCCTTCACCCTGCGGCCGGCCGTCTTCGCCAACGACGACCGGATGCGGGTGCGCAACCCCTTCCGCGTCATCGAGCTGCCCTGGGGCGCGGTGGACGCGGTGCGCGCCGGGTACTCGGCGGAGGTGCTCGCGGAGGGGTCGAAGTACCAGCTCTGGTCGGTGCCGGTGTCGCTGCGCGAGCGCAAGAAGGCGAGCCGCAAGTTCAGCCGCCGCGACGCGCTGGGCGGCAAGGGGCTCGGGCAGGACGGCGGCGCGGGCACGGCGGCCGCCGCGGCCGGTCCCGAGCGGGCCGCCGCCGACCAGGTCGTGGACGAGCTGCGCGAGCTCGCCGAGCGCGGGGCGGGGCGGCCGACGGCGCAGGGCTCCGTCGCCGTGAAGTGGGCCTACGAGATCATCGCTCCCGCCGTCGTCGGCGGGGTCGCGCTGATCGTCCTGCTCGTCACGGGCTGACCCGGCGCGCGACGCGCGGCGCGCGCCGCGCGATCAGCGAATTGCGTCACTCCCCCGACAGGTCCGGAACCGGCGCCGCCGGGGGGTGCGTCCTCCCTGGTGTGCACCGTCTTGAGGGCAGCGGCAGCGCCGCCACCGCCACACAGCTCCCGCTCCGGCTCCGCCTCCTGAGCGGGGCCCTGCTGGCCGCTCATCTGGTCCTCGTCGGATGGCTCACCCTGCGCCCGCTGGACGTCCCCTGGGCGGCGGCGGCGAACCTGGACTTCCTGGAGGGCATCCGGGCCGACCTCGCCTACGGGCCGCTGGAGGCCGCACAGCGGATCGGCGAGGGCGTGGCCCTGCTGGCCCCGCTGGGGGCGCTGCTGCCGCTGGCCGGCGGCCGGCTCACCCACACGTCACTGGGCGCGTGGTCCTCGCTGGGCCGCACGACGGCCGCGACGGTACTGATCTCCCTGAGCATCGAGATGCTGCAGAGCGCGGTCCCGGGCCGGGTCGTGGACGTGGACTCGCTGCTGCTGAACACGCTCGGGGTGGTCCTCGTCCACCTGGCCGTGCTGCCGGCGCTGAGGGCCCGGATGCGGCGCTCGCTGCGGCCTCAGGGGTCCACCCCGAGAATTACCAGGGTCGGCCTCGCCCCTTGGGCCGAGGTCCTGTCGGCGGTACCGCGGGAGTATTGAGACATCGCACGGGACACGGGATTCCGAGCGGTTCCGATACGAAAGTCCCGCTACGAAGGAGACAGACCATGAGCGCGATGACCCGCCCCCGTGACGGCCGGATGATCGGTGGCGTCTGCGCCGGCCTCGCGCGCCGCTTCGGAATCAAGACGCGGACGATGCGCATCATTTTCGTGCTCTCGTGCCTGCTGCCCGGCCCGCAGTTCCTGATCTACCTGGCGCTGTGGCTGCTGATGCCGAACGAGAAGGCCTCTTCCGCGACCGGTTCGGCGCGGACCGCCTGGTAGTCCGGGCCGGGGCGACCCCGGTCGCAGGGGTGGACCCGCCGCGGTCCGGCGGCGGGCCCGAGCGGAATCCGAGCAGCGCTCAGCCCGCCTTGCGCACCTTCTCCAGCTGCTTGTCGGCCACTTCCTGCGGGACCAGCACCTTCTTGTCGGTGGAGGCCACGTTGAGGGCCATCAGACGCACGACCCGGTCCCCCTCGCGCACGACGACCAGGTGGACCTGCGCCGAGACGCCCGCGGCGGCGGCCGTCGTGGTCCAGCTGACGCTCTCGTCGCCGTCGGCCTTGTAGGGGGTCGCCTTCACGTCGCGGTAGCTGCCGGTCTGCTTCTGGACGGTGGCGGTGAAGCCCGCGCCACAGGCCGCCACGGCCTCGCGCAGCCGGGAGAGGACCCGCTTGGCGTCGCTCTCGCTGTAGGAGCTGACGGATGCGGACACCGCGAGCCCGGCCTGCTTCTGCGAGCCGACGCCGCGGTTGACGGTCTCGTGCGCCGCCGGGTCCGGCTTGTCGCCCATGACGTCGGCGAGCGGCTGGCAGGCCTTCTTGTCCGCCTGCGGCTGGCCCTCGGGGGCGTTGGGGTTCTTGCCCTGAGCGGAGATCTGGTATCCGGCCAGATCGCCCTGCTGCAGGGCGGCCGCCTCCAGGGTGGCGTCCTTCGCCTTGGGCGCGGCGGAGACGGCCGGGGCGCCGGAGGCTCCCGGGGCGGGGGCCGCCGCGGAACCCTTCGGATCCGGTGACCTGCCCGCGGCCGGGGCCGGGGATCCACTGCACCCCACCGCCGCGAGGAGCAGGCAGGGAACCAGCGCGACCATCGTCGCTCGTGCCTTCATGCGCATGACCTAGACCTCATACCCCGTACGTCGGCGGGCAGTTGGTGGCGATCGTGGCACACCGCGCGGCGGAGTACACACCCGTTCGAAGGGGTGTGCGTCCGCCGCACGCGCGTGCGCATCGCGGCAGCGTCAGCCGCCGAGGCCGTTCAGGGCGCCGGTGGCCGGGGCCAGGCCGCCGAGCAGGCCGGTGACCGGCGCGGTCGGGTCGGAGGACTGCTGGCCGTCCTGGCCGTGCCCGGTCTGGTTCGTGAGCGAGCTGGTGGCCCCCGTGACGGTGCCGAGGGCGTCCGTCAGGTTGGCGGCCGGAAGCCCGGCGGCGGAGGCGGTACCGGCAGCGCCCGCGGCGAGGGCGGCTCCGACGACAGCGAGACCGAGGGACTTGGCAGCTGACAGCTTCATGAATTGTCCTTGCGACGGGGAATTGAGCGGCTCCGCAAGCTAGTCACTTCAAACCCCCGGCCGCAAACATCCGCCAATATGAGAAAGCGCCCGGGAGTTGGTGCTCCCGGGCGCTTTCCGTGCGTCATTCCGTGGCCTAGGCCGACACGGTTCCGCTGGTCGAAGCGGTCTGACGGAACAGCCACTCGGACTTCAGCTCCGCATAGCCCGGCTTGATCACGTCGTTGATCATCGCCAGTCGTTCATCGAAAGGAATGAACGCGGACTTCATCGCATTGACGGTGAACCACTGCATGTCGTCGAGCGAGTAGCCGAAGGCGTCGACCAGGTGCTCGAACTCGCGGCTCATGCTGGTGCCGCTCATCAGCCGGTTGTCGGTGTTGACCGTCAGGCGGAAGTGCAGCTTGCGCAGCAGACCGATCGGGTGCTCGGTGTACGAGGCGGCCGCGGCCGTCTGCAGGTTCGAGGTCGGGCACATCTCCAGGGGGATGCGCTTGTCCCGGACGTACGAGGCCAGGCGGCCCAGCTTCACCGAGCCGTCCCCGGCGACCTCGATGTCGTCGATGATCTTCACGCCGTGGCCGAGCCGGTCGGCGCCGCACCACTGCAGGGCCTGCCAGATCGACGGCAGACCGAAGGCCTCGCCCGCGTGGATCGTGAAGTGGTTGTTCTCGCGCTTGAGGTACTCGAACGCGTCGAGGTGGCGGGTGGGGGGGAACCCGGCCTCGGCGCCGGCGATGTCGAAGCCGACCACGCCGTTGTCGCGGTAGCGGTTGGCCAGTTCGGCGATCTCCAGCGCGCGGGCCGCGTGCCGCATGGCGGTCAGCAGCGCCCCGACGCGGATGCGGTGACCGTTGGCCTTGGCGCGGCGCTCGCCCTCGCGGAAGCCGTCGTTGACCGCCTCGACGACCTCTTCGAGGCTCAGGCCGGCTTCCAGGTGCTGCTCCGGGGCGTAGCGGATCTCGGCGTACACGACGCCGTCCTCGGCCAGGTCCTCGGCGCACTCCGCGGCGACCCGGAAGAGGGCCTCCTTGGTCTGCATGACCGCGCAGGTGTGCGCGAAGGTCTCCAGGTAGCGCGGGAGGGAGCCGGAGTCGGCGGCTTCGCGGAACCAGATGCCCAGCTTGTCGGCGTCGGTCTCGGGAAGGTTCTCGTAGCCGACCTCGCGGGCCAGCTCGATGATGGTCCCGGGGCGCAGGCCACCGTCGAGGTGGTCGTGCAGGAGCACCTTCGGGGAGCGGCGGATCTGATCCGGGGTGGGCAGGTTGGGGGTCTCGCTCGTCATCTGCGCACTCTAGCTCCTACGCGCGTAGAGCACCGGTCGGCGCAGGGGGTCGATATGTAACAGAGACCGTACGGACGGGTGGCGTACACCTGTCGGTCTGAGACTGTTCCGCCATGGCACAGCATGCGCCGCCGGCGCGCGGGGCCCGTCTGGGGCGGGCGGCCGGCGCGAACGGCTCGGGTTCGACGGTCAGTGGTGTGGTGCTCCTGCTACCCGGAGCGTCCAGATTCTCCCCCGGTCCGGTGCGTCCGCTCGCGCGGGCACTGGCCCGGACGGGTGGAGGGGACGGGCTGGTCGCGCACACCGTGGCGCACGGCGCGGGCTCCCGGGAGGAGGCCGCACGGTGGGCGGTGGACGAGGCGGTACGGCTCTACGGGGACGTGCCCGTGTGCCTGGCCGGCTACTCCGCGGGCGGCGGGGCGGCGCTGCGGGAGGCGGGGCACGATGCCGTCAACTCGGTGCTGGCGCTCGCCCCTTGCCTGACGGAGGGGGCGCGCGAGGCCTCCCCTGAACCGGTGAAACAGCTCGCCGGCCGTCACGTGCTGATCGTGCACGGCACGAACGACGCGCGCAGCGACCCGGAGGCCTCCTTCCGGCTGGCGGCGCGGGCCAAGAAGGCGAATCGTTCTACCTGCCGGTTCGAGGTGCACTCCGACGGCCACGGGCTGCGGGACCACCAGGCGGAAGTGGTGGCGCTCTGCGTGGACTTCGTCCTCGGGTCCATGTTCTCCGGGCGGTATTCGCGGCCGGTGACCGATGCCCTGGCCGCGCCGCCGCCGCTGGGGCTGCGGATGCCGCTGGCCGCGGGATTCGGGCGGTCCCTGCGGGGCCGGTGATCCGCTGTCGGACGGGCCGCGCGAGCGTAGAGTGAGGAGTGGACTCGGGGTGGCTCGGGGTGCCTTGCGGGAGGCGATCACCCATGGCCGGACTGGTGCGCAGGAGCTTCGACAGCGCCGACGAGACGCGGCCGTTCGGGGGCGGCAAGGGCAGGATGGACCTCCTCCAGACCACCGACGGGCCCGTCGGGCGGGCCGTGTTCGAGCCGGGCTGGAAGTGGTCCGAGCACGTGAAGCCGCTGGCGGGCACCGACAGCTGCGAGGCCGCGCACACCGGGTACGTGGTGAGCGGACGCATCCAGGTCGTCATGGACGACGGGGAGAGCGGCGAGTACGGCACCGGCGACTTCCTGCAGATCGCGCCCGGACACGACGCCTGGGTGCTGGGCGACGAACCCTGCGTCGTCCTGGACTGGACCGGGTACGGGAACTTCGGGAAGCCGGCCGCCTGATCAGCCGTCGAGGAAGACCGGATTGGTGAGCGCCGCCGGGGCGCCCGGCAGCGGCGGGGTGCCCGCCGGGTGGCGGA
The DNA here is from genome assembly GCF_041862025.1 of Streptomyces sp. AB3(2024). Taxonomy (NCBI): domain Bacteria; kingdom Bacillati; phylum Actinomycetota; class Actinomycetes; order Kitasatosporales; family Streptomycetaceae; genus Streptomyces; species Streptomyces sp. AB3(2024). The sequence continues at coordinate 21,614 of NZ_JBGWAB010000054.1, read as the reverse complement.
CCTCCGCCCGTACGTAAGCCGAGCGCGCCGGCGTGGTGTGCCACTCCACCGGGACGGGCACCGCGCCGGCGGCGGGCGGGACGGTGAGGACCACGCCCTGGTCGGTCACCAGCCGCAGCTCGCAGCCCTCGGCGGCGGAGCCGGTCACCGAGAGCCGTACGAACACGTCCGTGTCCGGGTCGGGGGTGGACAGGCGCCCGCCGATGCCGGCGTGGGCGCCGCGGCCGGTCACGGCGTCGAAGGAGACGGTGATGCGGTCGGACTCCGCGGCGTAGGACCGGCCGGAGCGCAGGCCCGCGAGGACCGCCTCGCGGGTGAGGTCGTCGGCCAGGACGACGGTCTGCGGGGTGCCGACCCGGTCCGGGTCGCGGTGGTGGTCGCTGCCCGCGACGGCCGGGAGCCAGCGCTCGCCCCGGGCGCCGCGCAGGGTGGCGTCCCAGGAGGCCAGCGCGACCTCGTCGTCCGGGGTCCAGGGCCCGTTCCAGACCTCCACCGCGTCGGCCTCGCCGAAGCCGAACTTCCAGGCGCAGCCGATGCAGGTGGCGTGCGGGTGCGCGGGCACGACGAGGCCGCCCGCGCCCCGGATCGTACGGGCGAACCGGCCGAAGCGGTCGTCGCGGGCCCGGTAGCGCCAGTCGACGAAGGTGCCGGGGTCGGTGCCGACGGCGAGGACGTGGCCGGTGCGGGTGGTGACCTCCTCACCGGTGAGGACCAGGAGCTCCGGGGGGACGACGTCGGCCCAGGCGGTGTGCGCGGAGTGGGTGTTGTGGTCGGAGGAGTTGATGAAGTCCAGGCCGGCGGTGCGGGCGAGGGCGGCTATCTCGGCCGGGGTGCGGCGCCCGTCGGAGTGCACGGAGTGGATGTGGCAGTCGCCGCGGTACCAGGCGCGGCCGCGGCCCCGGGCACGCTGCGGCGGGTAGCGGAGCGGGGCAGCGGGGGCGGCGGGTCCGTAGGAGAACGTCGCGGTGATCTCGTACGGGAGTCCTTGCGGGGCCACCGTGTACGGGCCGAGGAGCAGGTGCCAGCGGCCGGCGTCGATGGGGCCGGGCAGGTAGCCGGGGGTGGCCCCGTCGGTGCGCAGGAAGAACTCCGCGCGGGCGCCGCCGGACCAGCCGCGGAAGCCGTGGCCGCCGAGGGCGGTGCCGCGCGGGTCGAAGATGCCGATGTCGAGGGCGTTGCCGGGGGTGCCGGACGGCACCGGGGGCTTCTCGTAGGTGTAGGAGACGTGCAACTCGCTTACGCCGGCGGGGACGTCCAGGGGGACTTCGACGAAGTCCGGGGCGCCCGCGGGGATGGTGCCGCGCAGGGTCCTGGTCGTGGGGGCTCCCCCGGTGCCGGTGCCCGTGCCCGTGCCGGTGACGGCGGAGGGGACGTGCGGGGCGGCCGCGGCGGCCGCCAGCAGATCGCGTCGGGTCATCGCCATGTCCCCAGGGTGACCGGGGGAGGTGAATCCCGCGTGGATTCGGTGTGCGGGCCGGGTCTAGTGCTGGGCCGGGGCGGGGGTGTGGAGGAGGGTGGTGGCCCGGTCCAGGCTGCGGGTGAGGGCGGGGCGGGTCGGGCCGGTGGCGAGGACGTACGCGTGGCGGAGGGCGCCGGTGGGGGCCCGGCGGACGGTGGCGTCCGGCGGGACCTGGAGCTGGACGCGGACCACTCCGGGCAGGGCGCGGGCGGCGGCGAGGGCGTCGGCGGCCCCGGCGGGGCCGCTGCCGGGCGGGAAGTCGACGTAGCGCAGGCCCGCGTGGGCGGTGGCGGGCGGTTTGCGGACGGGCGTGGGCAGGCCGAGGCCGGCGGTGAGGGCGTGGGCGAGCACGTCGGTGCCGTGCGCGAGGCGCAGCAGCTGGGTGACCTCCTCGGCGCCGGGGTGGGGGTGCGTCTCGATCAGCCGGGGGCCGCGGGCGGTGAGGACGACCTCGGTGTGGGAGGGGCCGTCGCGGTGGCCGGCGAGGTCGAGCACGCCGCGTACGAGGGCCCGTACGGCTTCGGCGGTGGCGGGGTCGAGGGCGACGGGCGCGTCGTGGCCGGCGGCGGTGGGGGCGTGGGCGGGCGGGCCCGGGTCGGGGGTGGGGGCGGGCAGGGTCCTGGTCCAGCCGAGGACGCGGTGGCGGCCCTGCCGGGAGAGGGTCTGGACGGCGAGTTCGGGGCCTTCCAGGAACTCCTCCACCAGCAGGTCGGTGACCTCGGGGTAGTACGGGGCTGCGGCCCGCGCCCCGGCCTCGTCGTGGACGACGAGCACGCCTTCGCCTTGGGTGCCCGCCCGGGGCTTGATGACGCAGGGGTAGCCGATGAGGGTGGTGAGGAAGGGGATCAGGGCGGCCCGGCCGCAGCGCGCGAAGGAGACGGGCCGGGCGGGGTGGAGGGTGTTGGCGCGGGCGCGCAGGGAGGCCTTGTCCATGAGGGCCGTGACGGCGGAGGCCGGGGTGCCGGGCAGGCCGAGGGCCTCGTTGGCGCGGGCGGCGGCCAGGGCCGTGGCGGGGCCGAAGCCGAAGACGCGGGCCCTGCCGCGGCCGACCTCCGCCAGCCGGGCGACGGCCCCGACCAGGCGGGGGTGGTCGCGCCAGTCCGTCCGTACCCGCCGCTCCGCCCCCTCACGGTCGGATGGCACCGATGGATCCGGCGCGACCACCACGGTGCGCGCGCCCGCACGGCGGGCGGCGGCCACCTCGGCTGGACGCGGGCCGAGCAGGACCGCCACGGGTCGGTGCCGTGGTCCGGTGGTCGTCCCCTGCTGCCGCATACCGCGCTCCCCCCGTCACGCCGTGCCCCCACTGTGCCGGTCCGGCATATGCCTGAGTCGCCCTTTCAGGCGTCGAGTTGCCGCCTTGCGGGAACACGAGGGGTTTATAAAGGGACACACACAGGGACGAATAGGCATATGCCAGTGGATGCCGAGGAAGTCGACCGGGCGGGGGGCGGGGGCGATCTGAGCCCCGCCGCGCGACGCCTCTACGCCTACGCGGTGGAGCGGCCGGCCTTCACCGCCGCCGAGGCCACCTCGGCCCTCGGCGTCCGCGCGGGCGCCGCGATCACGGAGCTGGCCGCCGGGCACCTGCTCCAGCGGGCCCCGGGGACGGGCCCGGAGCGGTGGACCGCGGTGGCGCCCCGGGCGGCGGCGGCCCGTGCGCTGGCCCCGCTGGCGCTGCTCGTACGGGAGACCCACGACGAGATGGACCGGCTGCGCGGACGGCTGGAGGCGCTGGTGCCCGCGTACGAGGCGGGGGCCGCGCACCGGGACCTGAGCGGGGCGGGCCGGCTGGAGCTGGTGACGGACCTGGGGGCGGTGCGCGGGCTGATCACGGAGCTGGCGGCGGGGTGCGAGCGGGAGCTGTTGACCTCCCAGCCGGGCGGCGGGCGGCCGCAGGAAACCCTGGAGGAGGCGGTCGGACGGGACGAGTCGCTGCTGGCCCGCGGGGTCCGGATGCGGACGATCTACCAGCACACGGCGCGCTACTCACGGCCGACGGCGGCGTACGTCGAACGGGTGACGGCGCTGGGCGCGCAGGTGCGGACGCTGGGCGACGGGCTGATGCGGATGCTGATCTTCGACGCGCGGACGGGGCTGATGGCGGTGCCGGACCGGACGGGGGCGGCGCTGGTGGTCCGGGAGCCGAGCGTCGTCCACTTCATGACGGCCGCCTTCGAGCGGTCCTGGCTGGGGGCGCAGCCGTTCGCCACGACGGTGAGTCCGGAGGCGGCCCGGTCGATCTCGGACGAGCTGCGGCAGACGATCGTGCGGCTGCTGTCGGAGGGGCTGGAGGACAAGGTGATCGCGCGCCGGCTGGGGATGTCGGAGCGGACGTGCCAGCGGCACATCGCGGAGATCATGCGGGCGGTGGGCGCCAAGTCCCGCTTCCAGGCCGGGTACCTGCTGTCCGCTGCCGCGAACCACCACCCGGACCACCGCCCGGACCAGGACCCCGGAACCGGCGGACCGGTCCGCTGACGCGTTGTTAGTCTGCGGCGATGGGACTGGACATCACCGTGGTCATGGCCGACTGGGAACACCTGGCCCGGATACCGGCCGCCGCGCGCCTGGACGCCCTGATCGACGCCGTGTGCCCGGACTACTGCTGCGATCCGTGCGAGGAGGCCGACCGCGCCGTGCCGGGCGGCTGGGTGTGGCAGCGGCGGACGCCGTGGTGCGCCGAGTACCGGTTCTTCGGGACCACCGGTACCTACGCCTGGCACTTCCGGCTCGCCGAGGCCTGGGAGGACCTGCGCCCGTCGACCGCGCCCGCGCTGCGGGAGTCCCTCGACCGTTTCCTGGGCGGCCTGGTCTGGCACGGCCCGGACCGGTGGGCGGGGGCGGGGGCGGACCCGGACGACGGCCCCCGGCCCGCCCCCGGCTTCCCGGCCGACCCCGCACCGTGGCGCCCCGAGGTGCTCGCGCTCGGTTCCCCGGACGAGGTCGCGGCGCTGGCCCGCGCCTGGGAGACGGCCGCGCCACGGCTGGAGGAGCTCCGGGAGCCCTTCGCCGCCGCGGCCGGCCGCCGGCCGGCCTGGTTCGCCACCTTCGACGTCGCCGGCGCGCTCCTGCGCGAGTGGGGTGACGTGGTCACGGGGGCCGGGGAGCGCGGCTGGGGGCTGATCGGGCTGCCGTACTGAAACGTGACCGCCCGGCTAGGCGAGCGGCTCCAGTTCCGGGATCAGGCGCCCCCTGCGGGACAGCAGGAAGCGCTTGAACTCCGCCACCGGCGGGGTGTCGGGGTGGCCGTCCAGCCAGGCGACGCCGATCTGGCGCACCGCGCGCGGCGCCGTCACCGTCAGCTCCACCACCCCCGGCCGGGGCACGGCGGGCGGCGGCAGCAGGGCCACCCCCAGGCCCGCCGCGACCAGGCCCCGCAGGGTCTCGGCCTCCTCGCCCTCGAAGGCGACCTTCGGGGTGAAGCCCGCCTCCGCGCACAGGTCGTCGGTGATGCGCCGCAGGCCGTAGCCCGCCTCCAGCGTGACGAAGGTTTCCTCGGCGGCCTCGGCGAGCCGGATCCGCTTGCGCACCGCGAGGCGGTGGTCGTCCGGGACCACCAGGCGCAGCCGCTGTTCGTCGAGCCTGCGGGCCACCAGGTCGGGGGCGTCGGGCAGGGGCGAGGTCAGGCACAGGTCGAGTTCCCCGGCCCGGAGCTTCTCCAGCATGGCCTCGCCGTAGTTCTGGACGAGGGAGAACCGTACGCGCGGGTGGTCGGCCCGGAAGGCGCGGATCAGGCCGGGCACGGTCTCGGGGCCCAGGGTGTGCAGGAAGCCGAAGGCGACCTTCCCGAAAGACGGGTCGGCGTCCTCCTGGACGGAGTCGGCCGCGCGGGCGATGCCGTCCAGGGCCCGTTCGGCGGAGGCGAGGAAGGTGCGGCCGGCCGTGGTGAGGGCGACGGTGCGGCCCTTGCGGGCGAACAGCGTGACGCCCAGGTCCTGTTCGAGGCGGACCATGGCCCTCGACAGGGTGGACTGCGGGACGCCCAGCTCGTGCGCGGCACGGGTGACGTGTTCGTGCCGGGCGACGGCGGTGAAGTACGCGAGGCGCGGGGCCAGCAGGCGTGTCACGGCCATGTCTTCTTCGTAACGGTTCGTTGACATGTACGCCCCTGAGCTGTGGTGATGCGCGAGTGGATCGATTATCGCGAATTCGTGCATTGGACGCATGAAAAACAGAGGCCTACCTTCGACGTATGCCTCCCGCTCATACCGGGGCACCCGTCACCTCGGGTGCCTCCACCGCGTCGTTCCCGCAGCCCGAAGCCCACTCCCCCGGCCGCCCCGGCTACCGCCGGATGAGCCTCGCGCTCTTCGCCGCCGGACTGGCGACCTTCGCCCTCCTCTACTCCACCCAGGCGCTGCTGCCCGCGGTCTCCGCCGGCTTCGGCGTGACGGCCGGTCAGGCCAGCTGGACGGTATCGGCGGCCACCGGCGCGCTCGCCCTGTTCGTCCTGCCGCTCAGCGCGCTGTCGGAGCGGTTCGGGCGGACCCGGATGATGACCTGGTCGATGGTGATCGCCGTCGGCGTCGGCCTCCTCGTCCCCTTCGCCCCGAACCTTGAGTGGCTGGTGGCGCTGCGCGCGGTGCAGGGCGCGGCGATCGCCGGGATCCCGGCCTCGGCGATGGCGTACCTCGCGGAGGAGGTCAAGCCGAAGGCCCTGGTCGGGGCGATCGGCCTGTTCGTGGCGGGCAACTCCATCGGCGGCATGAGCGGCCGCATCGTGACCGGCTGGGCCGCGCAGCTGTGGGGCTGGCGGGCCGGGCTGCTGGCCGTCGGGCTGATGGCGCTGGCCTGCGCGGCGGCCTTCCTGGTGCTGCTGCCCCGGGCCCGGTTCTTCCGGCCGGCCTCGCTGAACCCGCGCGCGGTGGGACGTACCGTCGCCGGGCACCTGCGCGATCCGCTGCTGCTGCGGCTCTACGGGATCGGCGCGCTGTTCATGACCGTCTTCGGGGCGGTGTACACGGTCATCGGCTTCCGGCTGGTGGACGAGCCGTTCTCGCTGCCGCAGGGCGTGGTCGGCTCGGTGTTCCTCGTCTACCTGGTGGGTACGGCCTCCTCGGCCGCGGCCGGTCAGCTGGTGGCCCGTACCGGGCGGCGCGGGGCGCTGTACCTGGCGGTGACCACGACCGCGCTGGGTCTGCTGCTGTCGCTGGCAGACTCCCTCGCCGCGATCCTGGCGGGGCTGGTGCTGATCACGGCGGGCTTCTTCGCGGGCCACGCCGTGGCCTCGGCGGCGGTGAGCCGTACGGCGACGTCGGGCCGGGCGCAGGCCTCCGCGCTGTACCAGTCCGCGTACTACCTGGGCTCCAGCGCGGGCGGCACCCTGGGCGCGCTGGCCTACCACGCCTCGGGCTGGGCGGCCACGGTCGGCATCGCCCTGCTGGCGGTGGTGGGCGTCGCGTCGATCACCCTCTACGGGTCCCACGCGGCCCGGGTGGAGCGGGCGCGCGGACGGCGGCTCGCGGCTCCGGCCGCGGCGGCCCGCTGACGGACGGGACCGACGGGGAACCACCGGGACAGAAGATCGGACGGCCGGGCGAACGGCCGTCCGATCTGCATATTTCTCTTTGCCGGACCTCCTGACGAAAGCGGCCCCAGACCCTACGCTCGCGGTGCGACTCGCCGTGTTTCCGGGGCATGGGGCCCCGAACGCCCGGGGCGGGCGCAGGGGAGGACCCGATGGCGGGGATACGGGTGCGCGCGAAGCGGCGTGCCGCGGTGGTGTTCGGCGGGGCGCTGGCCCTCGCGGTACCGGTGGTGCTGACGGGGGGAGGGACGGCCCAGGCCGCCGCCACCGCCTCGTGCAACGTGACCACCGGGCCCTACCAGCGTCAGGTGGAGCAGTTCCTGGGGCGGCCGGTGGACGGAGTGCAGTCGGCGGCCGACTGCGCGGCCATCCAGTCCTTCCAGGCCACCCACGGCATCACCCCCACGATGGGGTACGCGGGCCCGCTGACCTGGCAGACGATGAACACGATGCTCGCGCAGCGCGCCGCGGGCAAGAACCCGAACGCGGCCGGGACCTGCCCGACCAACCTGGGCCGGATCGCCTGCGTGGACCTGACCCGCCAGCTCAGCTGGATCCAGGACGGCGCGACGCTGAAGTACGGGCCGGTGGCGGTGCGCACCGGAAAGGCGGAGACGCCGACGCGGACCGGCCTGAAGAAGATCTACTACCGGTCCATCGACCACTGGTCGACGCTCTACAACGTCTCGATGCCGTACGCGCAGTTCTTCGACGGCGGGATCGCCTTCCACTCGGTGACCAAGAGCATGTGGAACCCGCCGGGTTCGGGCGGCTGCGTGAACATGACGACGGCCGACGCGAAGGCGTACTGGAACATGCTGGGCAACGGCGAGGACGTCTTCGTGTACGGGCGCAAGCCCGGAACCTGACACTCCCCGCACTCCCGGCTGCCGTTGTCGGACCCCTCGGGTAGTTTCTGTCGAAGACGGACCTACCTGGGGGCGACACCATGAGTGACCTCGCGACGACACCGCCGGACCTCGACGCCGCGATGGACCGGTACCGCGTCGAACTGACCGGGTACTGCTACCGGATGCTCGGTTCGGCCTTCGACGCCGAGGACGCGGTGCAGGACACGTACATCCGTGCCTGGCGGGCGTACGAGAAGTTCGAGGGCCGCTCCTCGCTGCGGTCCTGGCTGTACCGGATCGCCACCAACGTCTGCCTGGACCTGCTGAACGCGGGCAACAAGCGGGCCCGTCCCATGGACCTCACCGCCCCGCAGCACCAGGCCTCCGCCGTGCTCAACGAGCGGCCCGAGGTGACCTGGCTGGAGCCCGTGCCCGACGGGCGGGTGCTGCCGCAGACCTCCGACCCGGCGGAGCTGGCGCTGGCCAAGGAGTCCGTCCGGCTGGCCTTCGTCGCCGCCCTCCAGCACCTGCCGGCCAAGCAGCGGGCCGTGCTGATCCTGCGGGAGGTGCTGGCCTGGAAGGCGGAGGAGGTCGCGCGGCTCCTGGAGACCACGGTCGCGTCGGTGAACAGCGCCCTCCAGCGGGCCCGGGCCACCCTTTCCGGACACCGGATCCGCGAGAGCGAGGCGGCCGACCCCCTCGACGCCGCCCAGGCGGAGCTGCTGGGGCGGTACCTGTCCGCCTTCGAGGCCTACGACATCACCCGGCTGACGGCCCTGCTGCACGAGGACGCGGTGCTGTCGATGCCGCCGTTCGACCTGTGGCTGCGGGGCCACGCCGACATCGCGGCGTGGCACCTGAACCAGGGCATCGGCTGCAAGGGCTCCCGTCTGGTCCCCACCACGGCGAACGGCCTGCCGGCCTTCGGCCAGTACCGGCCCGCCGCCTCGGGGACCGGGCACGTGCCGTGGGCGCTCCAGGTGCTGGAGATCTCAGACGGGAAGATCGTCGGCCTCAACGCCTTCCTCGACACCGCCCGGTGGTTCCCGCTCTTCGGGCTCCCCGAGCAGCTCGACGAGGCCTACGAGGTCGAGTAGGGCCCGTAGGGCGGGGGTCGCGCCGGTCACGGTGAAGGCCCCGCGCCCCCGCGCGGCGAGCCGCAGCCGCGCGAGCACCTCGACGGCCCCGAGCCCGGGCGCGGTGACGGCCCCGGCGTCACACACCACCGCGGCGGCCCCGCCGTCGTAGAGCAGGGCGAGGCGCGCGCAGAGCCGCGCCGCGTCCCGCTCGGTGGAGCCGGGTCCGGGCAGTACGAGTCGTCCGATCTTCATGATGGGTTGACCGGCGGCGCTCCCGGAACTCATCGGTGGCCAGCACAATGGCCAGCGGCGCGCCCCCGGGGCGGGGAGGCGCTGCCGCGGCTCTGAGGGTCAGGGGCGGGGGAAGCTGAAGGTGTCGAGAGTGAGCTCGAACGGCTTGGGCAGCAGGACGGCCTCACCGAACTTGCCCGCGTGCAGGACGCGGTACTTGCTGTCGCTGGGCTCACCGTAGAGGTAGATGGCGGGCCCGCCCGTCGCGTGCGGGTCGATGAGGAGGTACAGGGGGACGCCTGCGGCGGCGTAGCCGTTGAGCTTGCACACACGGTCGTTGACGGCGTTCGACCTGGACGTGATCTCGACGACGAGCTCGGCTGCCGCGGCCGGAACGAAGTTCCCCTCCGCGTTGACCACCTCGGCGGGTACCACAGCCAGATCCGGAACGTAGAGCCCACTGCGCGACGGCACTGCGACGTTGAGGGTTTGGTAGACATCCCAGTCGTCGGGAACGGCAGCCAGTAGTGACCGGTGCAGCTTCCCTGCGATGTAGTTGTGCTGGTTGGCGGGCGGTGGTGCCACGGTGACGATCCCCTCGATGATCTCCACCTTGCAGCCCTCCGGCCAGTCCGACTCCTCCCAGAGGCGGACAAGCGCGTCCCAGCCCTCGCCACCGGATGGCTCGTGCTGGACGGTGAGTGCGCTCATGGTGTGCTCCTCAATCGGTTCGTCACCGATCCCAGCATGACGAACGGGACCGGTGGGCGTCCACCGGTCCCGTTCAGCCGTACGGGTGGGCCGTGCGTCAGGCGATGCGGTCCAGGACGATCGGGGTGGCCGAGAAGGCCGTGCCCGCCGGGGCCACGTCGTAGGAGCCCTCCAGGGAGGCCAGGGCGTACTCGAACTTCTCCGGGGTGTCCGTGTGCAGGGTCATCAGCGGCTGGCCCGCGGTGACCGTGTCGCCCGGCTTCGCGTGCAGCTCGATGCCCGCGCCGGCCTGGACCGGGTCCTCCTTGCGGGCGCGGCCCGCGCCCAGGCGCCAGGCGCCGACGCCGACCGCGTACGCGTCGAGGCGGGTCAGGACGCCCGAGGCGGAGGCGGTGACCACGTGCTGCTCGCGAGCCACCGGCAGGGCGGCGTCCGGGTCGCCGCCCTGGGCGGAGATCATCCGGCGCCACACGTCCATCGCGGAGCCGTCGGCCAGGGCCTTCGCCGGGTCCGCGTCCTTGATGCCCGCGGCGTCCAGCATCTCGCGGGCCAGGGCCAGCGTCAGCTCGACCACGTCGGAGGGGCCGCCGCCGGCCAGGACCTCGACGGACTCGCGGATCTCCAGGGCGTTGCCCGCGGTCAGGCCGAGCGGGGTGGACATGTCGGTGAGCAGGGCGATCGTCTTGACGCCGCTGTCGGTGCCGAGGGCCACCATGGTGGAGGCCAGCTCGCGGGCGTCCTCGATGTTCTTCATGAACGCGCCGGTGCCGACCTTGACGTCCAGGACGAGCGAGCCCGTACCCTCGGCGATCTTCTTCGACATGATCGAGGAGGCGATGAGCGGGATGGCCTCGACGGTGCCGGTGACGTCGCGCAGGGCGTACAGCTTCTTGTCGGCCGGGGCCAGGCCGTCGCCCGCCGCGCAGATGACGGCGCCGGTGGTGTCGAGCACGTTCAGCATCTCCTCGTTGGAGAGCAGCGCGCGCCAGCCCGGGATGGACTCCAGCTTGTCCAGGGTGCCGCCGGTGTGGCCCAGGCCGCGGCCGGAGAGCTGCGGAACGGCCGCGCCGCAGGCGGCGACGAGCGGGGCCAGCGGGAGGGTGATCTTGTCGCCGACGCCGCCGGTGGAGTGCTTGTCGGCGGTGGGGCGGGAAAGGGAGTCGAAGTTCATCCGCTCGCCGGAGGCGATCATCGCGGCGGTCCAGCGGGCGATCTCGGCCCGGTTCATGCCGTTGAGCAGGATGGCCATGGCCAGAGCGGACATCTGCTCGTCGGCGACGACCCCGCGGGTGTAGGCGTCGATGACCCAGTCGATCTGCTCGGGGCTCAGCTCACCACGGTCCCGCTTGGTCCGGATGACGGAGATGACGTCCATGAGGTGACTTCCTTCTACGCGCATAGAGATGAGGGAGGGAGTTCAGGGAATTCGAGGGGGGGTTCGAGCGGGGCCCGACCGGCCCGGGGGAAGCGGGACGGCCCTCCGCCCGGCAGGGGCGGAGGGCCGTCGGCACGGCTATCTCAGGTGGTCGGGCCCGAAGGCCTGCGGCAGCATCGCGCTCAGCGGGAGGATCCCGTCGGGCGTGTCCACCAGCAGGTCCGGGCCGCCGAACTCGTAGAGCAGCTGGCGGCAGCGCCCGCAGGGGACGAGGCTCTGGCCCTTGCCGTCCACGCACGTGAAGTGGGTGAGACGGCCGCCGCCGGTGGCCTGGAGGGAGGAGACCAGGCCGCACTCGGCGCACAGGCCGAGTCCGTAGCTCGCGTTCTCGACGTTGCAGCCGGTGACGACCCGGCCGTCGTCGGCCAGCGCGGCCACCCCGACCGGGAAGCCGGAGTAGGGGGCGTACGCCCGGGTCATCGCGACCCGGGCGGCGGCCCGCAGGGCTTCCCAGTCCACCGCGTGCTCCGCGGTCACTTGCCCTGGCCCTTGCGGTACGGCATGCCGTCCGCCTTGGGCATGCGCAGGCGCTGCGCCGACAGGGCGAGCACGAGCAGCGTGGTCAGGTACGGGGCGGCGTCGACGAACTGGCTCGGCACCTGGTCGGTGAGCGCGTACCAGATGAAGAGCCCGGCGGCGCAGACCGCCGCGATGCCGGCCTGGACGTGCTTCTTCTTGTACAGCTGCCAGGCGACGACGAGCACCAGCAGGATCGCCAGGAGCAGCAGCATCGCGTGGACGTTCTCGGCGCCGCCGCGCAGGCGGAGGCTGTAGGTGAAGCCGAAGAGACCCGAGCCGAGGGCCATGCCGCCCGGCATCCAGTTACCGAAGATCATCGCGGCGAGACCGATGTAGCCGCGGCCGCCGGTCTGGCCCTCCTGGTAGATGCCGGTGGAGACGATCGCGAGGAAGGCACCGCCGAGGCCGGCCATCCCGCCGGAGACGATCACCGCGATGTACTTGTACTTGTAGACGTTGACGCCGAGGGACTCCGCGGCGATCGGGTTCTCACCGCAGGAGCGCAGTCGCAGGCCGAAGGCCGTGCGCCACAGCACCCACCAGGTGGCGGGGACCAGGAGCACCGCGACGACGGTCAGCAGCGAGAGGTCGGTGACCAGACCGCCGATGACGCCGGCGAAGTCCGAGATCAGGAACCAGTGCTTGCCCTGGAGGGTCGCCATCCAGTCCGAGAGTCCCGGGATCGTGATCTCGGTGATCGAATCGATGCGCGGGGACTGCTTGGAGGAGCCGCCCGGGGTCTTGTCGAAGGTGAAGTTCGACAGGTACTGGGTGAAGCCGACGGCCAGGATGTTGATCGCCACACCGGAGACGATGTGGTTCACGTTGAAGGTGACGGTGATGACGGCGTGCAGCAGGCCGCCGATCGCGCCGCCGATGATGCCCACGAGGACACCGGTCCACGGACCCCACTGGTAGCCGGCCCAGGCGCCGAACCAGGTGCCGAGGATCATCATGCCTTCGAGGCCGATGTTGACCACGCCCGCGCGCTCGGCCCACAGGCCGCCGAGGCCCGCGAGGGCGATCGGCACCGCGAGCTGGAGGGCGCCGGAGACCTGGCCGACGGAGGTCAGGTCGTTGGCTCCGGAGATCAGGCGGACGACCGAGACCAGTGCGAGGCCTCCCGCGATCATCAGCAGGATCCAGGGCAGGGTGAGCTTGCGGCGGCCGCCGCCCTTCTTGGGCGCGGCGCTCGTCGCGGAAACGGTGCTGGTGCTCACGCCGCGACCTCCTTGTTGTCGGTCTTGAGGGCGTGGCCGGCGGCCAGCTCTTCGCCGACCTTCTGCTGCTGGCGGCGGATGCCGTAGCGGCGGACGAGCTCGTAGCTGACGACGACCGCGATCACGATCAGGCCCTGCATGATCGTGCCGATCTCCTTGGCGTAGCCCTCGGTGTCGAGACCGGCGGACGCCTTGTCGATGAAGGCGATCAGGAAGGCCGAGAAGAAGATGCCGATCGGGTTGTTGCGGCCGAGCAGAGCGACGGTGATGCCGGTGAAGCCGACACCCAGCGGGAAGGACAGGTTGTACGTGTGCGACTCGCCCAGCAGCAGCGGCATGCCGGTCAGACCGGCGACCGCGCCCGAGATGAGCATCGCGGTCATGATCATCTTCTTGGGCTCGACGCCGGAGGCCTGCGCGGCGGACTCGCTGGCGCCGGAGGCGCGCAGGTCGAAGCCGAAGCGGGTCCGGTTGAGCACGAACCAGTAGACGACGCCGAGCGCGAAGGCGATGAAGGTGAAGCCGTAGATGTCGCCGCCGGACAGGGACAGGGCCGGGAACCAGCCGGACTCCGGGATGTCACCGGTGGTCAGGTCGTTCGAGCCGGGCGGCTGCACGCCGAGGTTCTTCGGCAGGATCAGCCAGGCGATCAGCGAGGTCGCGATGGCGTTGAGCATGATCGTGGAGACGACCTCGCTCACGCCGCGCCGGGCCTTGAGGATGCCCGCGATGCCGGACCAGAAGGCGCCGGTCGCCATGGCGACGAGCACGATCAGCAGGACGTGCAGCGGACCCGGCAGCGAGACCGAGGCGCCGACCACGGCGGAGACCATCGCCGCGAGGCGGTACTGGCCGTCGACGCCGATGTTGAAGAGGTTCATCCGGAAGCCGATGGCGACGGCCAGGGCTGCCAGGAAGTAGATGCCGGCCTGATTGATGATCAGGACCTGGATGTCCTCGTAGCTCGCCTGCTCGATCATGATCCGCAGCGGGTCGATCGGGTCCACGCCCGAAGCGGCCAGCACGATCATGGTCAGCACCAGGGCGCTGACCAGCGCGAGCACCGGTCCGGCGGCTGCGAGGAGCAGCCGGTCCTTGTCGAATTTCTTCATCGGGCCTCGTCCTCCGTGGTGTCGCCGTCGACCCCGGCGGAGTGGTCGTCTTGGGCTTCGAGGTGGCCGCTGGCGGCGCCGGTCATGGCGGTGCCGAGCTCCTCGGGGGTGATCGTCGCAGGGTCCGCGTCCGCGACCAGGCGACCGCGGTAGATGACGCGCAGCGTGTCGGACAGGCCGATCAGCTCGTCCAGGTCCGCCGAGATCAGGAGCACGGCCAGGCCCTCGCGACGGGCCTCGCGGATGGCGTCCCAGATCTGCGCCTGCGCGCCGACGTCCACACCACGGGTGGGGTGGGCGGCGATGAGGAACTTCGGGTTGTGGCTCATCTCGCGGCCGACGATCAGCTTCTGCTGGTTGCCGCCGGAGAGCGAGGCCGCGGTGACGTCGATACCGGGGGTGCGGACGTCGTACTCGCGGACGATCCGCTCGGTGTCCTTGCGGGCGGCCTTCGGGTCGAGGATGCCGCCCTTGGAGTTGGGCCTCTCGGTGACGTGGCCGAGGATGCGGTTCTCCCAGAGGGGGGACTCCAGGAGCAGGCCGTGCCGGTGGCGGTCCTCGGGGATGTAACCGATGCCGCCCTCGCGGCGCTTGCGGACCGGCATCTTGGTGATGTCGGCGCCGTCGAGGGTGATGACGCCCGCGTCGGGGCTGATCATGCCCATGAGGGCCTCGATCAGCTCCGTCTGGCCGTTGCCCTCGACGCCGGCGATGCCGAGGATCTCGCCCTTGTGGATGGTGAAGCCGATCCCGTCGAGCAGGAGGCGGCCGGCGACCGGGGCCTCTCGCAGGTCGGTGTCGGAGTCGCCCAGGGCCGGCGCGGAGGTCTCGGGGGTGGTGACCGTGCCGGAGTCGGCGACGGTCAGGCTCTCGACCTTGAGCATCGGGGTCGTGGTCACCGTGGACTCGCGGGTCTCCGGCGAGGGCAGCTCGGTGCCGACCATCAGCTCGGCGAGCTGCTTGGTCGTGGCCGTCTTCGGGTCGGCGGTGCCGACCGTGGTGCCGCGGCGGATGACGGTGATGTCGTCGGCGACCTTCAGCACCTCGCCCAGCTTGTGCGAGATGAAGATGACGGTCAGGCCCTCGGCCTTGAGCTCGCGCAGGTTGTCGAAGAGCGCGTCCACTTCCTGCGGCACGAGCACGGCGGTGGGCTCGTCGAGGATGAGGGTCTTCGCGCCGCGGTAGAGGACCTTGAGGATCTCCACGCGCTGGCGGTCGGCGACACCGAGGTCCTCGATCAGGGCGTCGGGGCGCGCGCCGAGGCCGTACGCGTCCGAGATCTCCATGATCTTCTTGCGGGCCTTGGCGCCGATGCCGTAGAGCTTCTCGCCGCCGAGGACGACGTTCTCCAGGACGGTGAGGTTGTCGGCCAGCATGAAGTGCTGGTGAACCATGCCGATGCCGCGGGCGATGGCCTCGCCCGGGTTGTTGAAGGAGACCTGCTCCCCGTCGATGGCGATGGTGCCCTCGTCCGGCTTCTGCATGCCGTAGAGGATCTTCATCAGGGTCGACTTGCCGGCACCGTTCTCGCCGATGAGGGCGTGGACCGTGCCCTTGCGGACGGAGATGGCGATGTCCTTGTTGGCGACGACGCCGGGGAAACGCTTGGTGATGCCGTGCAGTTCTACGGCGAGAGGGGGGCTGGACGCGTTGATGACGCACTCTCCTTGGCGCGGAAGGAGCTGGAAAGCCAAGTTGGCAGGGGGGACAGGGCGGGGGAGAGAAGGTATCGCGTCCACGATGCCTCTACGCGCGTAGCACTGTCGAAAGTGAAAACTTGCGGCCAACTGGCCACAAGTTCGCACGGACTGGGGGCGAAGACGCGGTTCGGGGTCCGGGAGCGGGTTGACCGCTTCCGGACCCCGGGGACCACGACTACGCGTCAGACAAGGGCCTTACGGCGTGGTCTTGACGGTGATCTTCTTCGCGATGATGTCGGCCTTGGCCTTCTCCACCGCGGCGGTG
The DNA here is from genome assembly GCF_041862025.1 of Streptomyces sp. AB3(2024). Taxonomy (NCBI): domain Bacteria; kingdom Bacillati; phylum Actinomycetota; class Actinomycetes; order Kitasatosporales; family Streptomycetaceae; genus Streptomyces; species Streptomyces sp. AB3(2024). The sequence continues at coordinate 5,502 of NZ_JBGWAB010000054.1, read as the reverse complement.
ACGTCCGTCATTTCCTTGTACTTCGGGTTGGAGTCGGCCAGGCCGACACCGTTCTTGTCCAGGCCGTAACGGACCTCGCCGGACTCCGGCTTGCCGTCCTTGACCGACTTGATCAGGTTGTAGACCGCGTCGGAGACGTCCTTGGTGACCGAGGTCAGGATGTGGTCCTTGTACTTCGACAGACCGGCCTGGTTGTACTGGTCGGAGTCGACGCCGATGGCCCACTTGCCGGCGCTGGAGGCGGCCTCGATGGCGCCCGAGCCCGCGAGACCGGCGGCGGCGTAGATCACGTCGGCGCCGCCGTCGAGCTGGCCCTTGGCGGTGGCCTTGCCGAGGTCGGGCTTGGCGAAGCCCGAGAAGTCCGGCGGCTGGGTCAGGTAGGCCGACAGCACCTTGGCGTTCGGGTTGGTGTCCTTGACGCCCTGCTCGAAGCCCGCCTGGAACTTCTTGATCAGCGGAACCTCGACGCCGCCGATGAAGCCGACGGTGTTGGACTTCGACGCCTTGGCGGCGGCGACGCCGGCCAGGTAGGAGCCCTGCTCCTCGTTGAAGACCAGGTTGGCGATGTTCTTCTCGGTCACCGAGGTGTCGTCGATGATGCCGAACGTGGTGTTCGGGAACTTCGCGGCGACCTTCTTGATGGCCGGGGCGTAGGAGAAACCGACGCCGATGACCGGGTTGTTGCCCTTGCGCGCCAGCTCGGTGAGGCGCTGGACCTTGTCGGCCTCGCTCTCGCCCTCGGTGGGCTCCGCCTCGGCGGTCTTGACCTTGAGGTCCTTCGCGGCCTTCTCCAGGCCCGCGTAGGCGGCGTCGTTGAACGACTGGTCGCCGCGGCCACCGACGTCGTAGGCAATGGCGGCGCCGGCGCTCTTCGTCTCCGAGGACGAGGAGGACGACGACGAGGACGAGGCGTCCGAGGACTTCTTTCCGCCACAGGCGGTGGCCGAGAGGGCCAGCGCCGCGGACGCGATGCCCACGGTGGCGATCCTGGTGATCCGGCGCAAGGGGAGGCTCCTTCAAAACCTGACCGAAGCGCCACGACCGGCGCTGGTTTAGCGGCGATCGTAACGCGCGTAGATGTCAGTTAAAGGCCCGTTCATGAGTCGTTATCGGATCGTCGCGAACCGGACAGTGACCGGTTGGTAACGCGACAGGTGCCCAGCCCTTGCGTACCAAGGGCTGGACAGCTCCGCCGGCAAAGAACGGATTGGGGTAGAGACTTTGCCCCTGCTTTGCCGCTCGTGCGCTAACCGACCACACCCGCGCGGCAGCCGTCGAGCAGCGCGGCGGCGGTGAAGAACTCCACGCCGACGGCGATCGCGCTCTCGTCGACGTCGAAGTCGCCGCGGTGCAGGTCGCGCTTGGCGGTGTCGCCGGGCCTGCGGACGCCGAGGCGGGCCATGGCGCCGGGGACGTGCTCCAGGTACCAGGAGAAGTCCTCGCCGCCGAGGCTCTGCTCGGTGTCCTCGATCGACCCGGCGCCGCAGCGGGCCGCCATCGCCTCCCGGAGCAGTTCGGTGACGACCGGATCGTTGACCACCGGGGGGACCCCGCGCACGTGGTTGATCTCGAACTTCGCCCCGTGCATCGTGGCGACCTCGTCGATCGCCGCGTGGATCATGTCGGGGGCCTCGTACCAGGCGTTCAGGTCGAGGCAGCGGACGGTGCCGGACAGCTCCGCCTGCATCGGGATGACGTTGCAGGCGTGACCCGCCTCGATCCGGCCCCAGGTGACCGACATGCCCGAGCGGGCGTCCATGCGCCGGGTCAGCAGGGCGGGGACGTCGACGGCGAGGCGGGCCGCCGCCGTCACCAGGTCGGTGGTCAGGTGCGGGCGGGCCGTGTGACCGCCCGGGCCGGAGAGGCTGACCTCCAGCCGGTCGCAGGCAGAGGTGATCGCTCCGGTCCGCAGCCCGATCCGGCCCGCGTCGACGCGCGGGTCGCAGTGGACCGCGATGATCCGCCCCACGCCGTCCAGCACCCCGGACTCGATGGCCTCGCTCGCGCCACCCGGCAGCACCTCCTCGGCGGGCTGGAACAGCAGTCGCACCGGGCGGGGCAGCAGCCCCTGGCGGTCGAGCTCGGCGAGCACCAGGCCCGCGCCGAGGACCACGGCCGTGTGCACGTCGTGCCCGCAGGCGTGGGCGCGGTCCGGGACGGTGGAGCGGTACGCGACGTGCGTCTTGGCGTCCGGAATCGGCAGGGCGTCGATGTCCGCGCGCAGGGCCAGCATCGGCCGCCCCCCGTCCCGGGTCCCGACGTCACAGATCAGCCCCGTGCCGGACTCCAGCACGCGTGGGCGCAGGCCGGCTTTTTCGAGCCGGGCCTTGATCGCCGCCGTGGTGCGGAACTCCTGGTGTCCTAGCTCGGGATGCATGTGCAAGTCCCGTCGGAAGGCGATCAGTTCGGCACGCAGGTGGTCCGGAAGCTTGCCGGGCAGCTCGGGCCGGTCGGGCGTGCCGGGCAGGGCGGTCTGGGACTCGCGGGACATCAACTGGTTCACCCGTTGAAGGGTAGGCCCACGGATGGGTCAACTGGCCGGGGATCACCAAAAGTTCATGCCGTTAGGGGAAAGAAACCCGGCCTCTGGACGCATGACCGTATGCTGCCGGGGGTAAACTCGCGCGCTCATCCGGCCGCGGGGGCTGCCTGAGCGGGGAGTCTGCGCACATCACGGGCCGTTTCGGTGACGCCCGCGAGGAAGCTGCGGGCCCTCGGCGAGGCGGCGGCGGTGAGCCAGGCGGGGTCGATATCGCATACGGCCACCGTCACGCCGGTCCCGGTCAGCGCGAACGGCAACGTGTGGACGACGGTGGACGGGAAACTGACGATCGTACGGCCGACCGGGCCGCGCCGGGCGATCAGCTCCAGCGGAAGGTCCGGGCGCACGATCTCCAGCCCGGTCGCCCCGCTCAGCGCGCGCAGCTTCTCCGGGGACTCGCGGCGGTGCGCGAAGTAGCGGGTCACGCCGTGCTCCAGGGTCAGGGCGCGGACCGCGTCGAGGTAGCGGGCCGGGTCGACGACCCCGGTCTCCACCAGGGAGGTGCCGACGAGGTCGGTGCCCTTGGTCAGGCGGGGCGGGCCGAAGCGGGAGCGGGTCCAGGCGAAGTCGTTGACGCGCAACCGCATCCCGGGCAGCGGGGTGACCGGCATCGAGGTGAAGACCTCGGTGACGCGCCCGCCGCGCGGGGTCAGCCGGCGCCGCGCCGTCCCCGACACCGGGGCGTACGCGAGCTCGCGCGCCCGGGACAGGGGCCCGCCGCCGGTGCGGTGCCAGCGGCGCAGCCGCTCGCCGCGCCCGAGCTGCGCGATGAACTCCATGGTGGCGGTGCCGTCGTCCACGACGACCAGTTCGGCGGTGCGGGCCGGGACCAGCAGCAGCTGAACGAGCCGCGAGAAGGGGTCTCCGACGACGATCCGCCCGGCCCGGCGCACGGCCGGGGTGAGCGCGGTCAGGGCCCCCACGGGGCTGCCGGAGCCGCCGCGGGCCTCCTGCCAGTGCACGGCGTGGCCCTCGTCGCGGGCGATTCCGGCGACCCGGCGCAGCTGTCCGCGGGACATCGGGTCGGTGGGCGGCAGGACGACGACGCGCAGCCACCCGGCGGCCGGCCGCGGCGGGCCGTCCTGCGGGCGGCCGGCGCGGCCGGGGAGGGAACCGGGCTGGCGGGGGACGGCGGACAGCAGGGGCGCGGTGTCCCCGGTCTCGGACTCGGCATGCGCGTGGGTGTGGGCGTGGGCGTGGGCCCATTCGAGCACGTTGAGCAGCTGGACCGGGCTCTCGACGAGGGCCAGCGTGGGGGCGGGAGAGTTCACCACTGTTCCGCTCTTGGAGGAGGGGTGGGGCCGGGTCAGACCGCTGCCGGGGCCTGGCCCTGGACGCGGCGGAGCTTCTTCATGGGGCCGAGCTCGGACCCGTAGACCTTCTTGACGCCGTCGCCGAGTGCGGTCTCGATGGTGCGGATGTCGCGCACGAGGCGGGCGAGGCCGCCGGGTTCGACGGAGGCGGCCTGGTCGGAGCCCCACATGGCGCGGTCGAGGGTGATGTGCCGCTCGACGAAGGTGGCGCCGAGGGCGACGGCGGCGAGCGTGGTCTGCAGGCCGGTCTCGTGGCCGGAGTAGCCGATCGGGACGTTCGGGTACTCCTCCTGGAGGGTGTTGATGACGCGCAGGTTGAGCTCCTCCGCCTTCGCCGGGTACGTCGAAGTGGCGTGGCAGAGGAGGATGTTGTCGCTGCCGAGCACCTCGACGGCGTGCCGGATCTGCTTCGGGGTGGACATGCCCGTGGACAGGACGACGGTGCGGCCGGTGGCCCGCAGGGCGCGCAGGAGTTCGTCATCGGTGAGGGAGGCGGAGGCCACCTTGTGGGCGGGCAGGTCGAACTTCTCCAGGAAGGCGACGGCCTCGGTGTCCCAGGGGGAGGCGAACCAGGCGATGCCGCGGCGGGCGCAGTGCTCGTCGATGGCCAGGTAGTCGGCCTCGCCGAACTCCACGCGGTGGCGGTAGTCGATGTACGTCATCCGGCCCCAGGGGGTGTCGCGTTCGACGTCCCACTGGTCGCGCGGGGTGCAGATCTCCGGGGTGCGCTTCTGGAACTTGACGGCGTCGCAGCCCGCGTCGGCGGCGGCGTCGACGAGGGCGAAGGCGGTGCCGAGGTCGCCGTTGTGGTTGATGCCGATCTCGCCGACGACGTAGACCGGGTGGCCGGGGCCCGCGATGCGCGAACCGAAGCCGCGCTGGCGGGAGTTGGGGGTGGCGACGGTCATGGCAGGGGGTGTCCTTCGGTCGGTGGGGGCGGAGTCCGGTACGTGGGGGGCGTCGAGGAGGGGCGCCAGGAGGCGGGCGCGGGCGAGGTCGTGCGGGTCGTCGACCTCCAGGACCCGCGCCGGGTCGGCCGGCACCGGCAGGGTCCGGCCGAAGAAGCGGTGGCGGGCCGTGCGGAAGCCGGCCGCGTCCATGGCGTAGGCGGCGCCGGTCTCCAGCAGTTCGGCGGGGCGGTCCTGCCTGCGGGGCCGGTACGCCGCCTCGTGGTTGACCCCGGCTCCGCGGCCGTCGGGACCCGTCCGCCACAGGAAGCCGTGGAAGGGGGCTGCGGTCAGGGCGGTGTCGGCGGCGCCCGAGGCCACGGCCGCGGCCACCGACTCGACGTCCGAGGGGGTCAGGAAGGGGCTGGTGCACTGGACCAGCAGGAGCACGTCCACGGTGAGGGAGTGCAGTTCCTCGAAGGAGTCCAGGGCGTGCAGCAGGGCCGCCTCGCTGCTCGCGGTGTCCCCGGAGAGGGCCGCGGGCCGGGTGAGCACCGCGGCTCCCGCGGCGCGGGCGGCCGCCGCGACGGCCGGGGAGTCGGTGGAGACCACCACGTCGGTGACGGTGGGCGCGGCCCGGCAGGCCCGCACGGCGCGGGCGACGAGCGGGATCCCGCCGACGGGTGCGGTGTTCTTGCCGGGCACCCCCTTGGACCCGCCGCGGGCCGGGATCACCGCGAGGACCCTCACAGCTCGCCCA
>NZ_JBGWAB010000053.1:0-49172 GCF_041862025.1 Streptomyces sp. AB3(2024) | reverse complement strand
CGCCCCGGTGGCGGCCTGGCCGGGCGGCCGCGGCGGCGCGCACCGCCGAGGAGCGTACGGATGCCGGCCGCCCGGAGCCCGCCCTCCCGGCCGGCCCCGCCGGGGGCGTGAGCGCCCGGGAGCTGGGGGCCGCCGAGGCGCGGATCGCGGAGGCGGAGGCAGCGGTGCCGGCCCCGCCCCTGGTCGCGCTCGCCCGCCGCCTCGGCCTGAGCCGCTTCGAGCGCGACGTGCTGCTGATGTGCCTCGCCGAGGAGTTGTCCCCGTCGACCGGTGCGCTGTTCGCGGCCGCGCACGGGGTCGGGGCGATGGCCTTCCCCACCTTCGGGCTGGCGCTCGCGGTCCTGCCCGGTCCTTCCTGGGAGGCGCTGTCCGCGCACGGCCCGCTGCGGTACTGGGGGCTCGTCGAGATCGGTCACGTGGCCGGCTCCGCGCTGGTGACCAGCCCGGTCCGCGCGGACGAGCGGATCGTCGACCACGTCAAGGGCCTGGACCACCTCGACGAACGGCTGCGCGTCCTGGTCACCCCGCTCCCGTCCGAGTCGCCCGCCGCGCTGCCCGCCTCCCAACGGGCCGCCGCCGACCGGTGCGCGGACGCCTGGGAGCTGTCCCCGGCGCCGGTCGTGCACCTGGTCGGCGGGCAGCCGGGCAGCAAGCGGCTGGTCGCCGCCGGCGCGGCCGCCTCCCGGGGGCTGACGGCGTACCGGCTGCCGGTCGCGCTGCTGCCCGGGCGGGCGGGGGACGCCGACCGGCTGGCACGGCTGTGGGAGCGGGAGGCCGCCCTCACCCCCGTCGCGCTGTACCTCGACGCGGACGACGACGCCCACGGCGGGTACGACCCGTCTGCCGTCGGGCGGTTCCTCTCGCGGACCGGGGCCCCGGCGTTCTTCAGTTCCCGGGACGCGGCCGCCGACCTCGGGCGCGCCGCCCTGATCGTGGACGTCGCCCCGCCGACCCCGCGCGAGCGCGCCGCGGCCTGGCGGGACGTGCTCGGCCCGGCGGCCCGCTCCGTCCCCGTCGACCTCCTCGCGCGGCAGTTCGCCCTGGACCTGCCCGAGATCGCGGAGGTGGCCGCGGTGCACGGCGCCGACCGGGCCTGGCGCGCCTGCCTGGACCGCGGCCGGCCCCGCCTCGACGGCCTGGCCCAGCGGTTGCGCCCGGAGGCCGGCTGGGACGACATCGTGCTGCCCGAACGGGCCGGCGCGCAGCTGCGGCGGATCGCCGACCAGGTGGCACGGCAGGAAACGGTCTACGACACCTGGGGTTTCGGCGAGCGGCGCACCCGCGGCCTCGGCGTGACCGCGCTGTTCACCGGCCCCAGCGGCACCGGCAAGACGATGGCGGCCGAGGTGCTGGCCGCGGAGCTGGGCCTCGATCTGTACCGCACGGACCTGTCGGCCGTCATGAGCAAGTACATCGGCGAGACGGAGAAGAACCTGCGCCGGCTGTTCGACGCGGCCGAGGCGGGCGGTGCGGTGCTGTTCCTGGACGAGGCGGAGGCTCTGCTGGGCACGCGCAGCGAGGTGAAGGACGCCCACGACCGGTACGCGAACGTCCAGGTCGACTACCTGCTCCAGCGGCTGGAGTCGCACCGGGGGCTCACGATCATGGCGACCAACATGCGGGCGGCGCTCGACGCGGCGCTCGTGCGCAGGCTCCGGTTCGTCGTCGAGTTCCCGTTCCCGGACGTGGGGCAGCGCCGGGAGATCTGGCGCAGGGCCTTCCCGGAGCACGCGCCGGGCCGTGACGGCCTGGACTACGAGCGGCTCGCGCGGCTCGACGTGAGCGGGGCCATGGCCCGCACCATCGCGCTCAACTCGGCGTTCCTCGCCGCGGCGGACGGGGGCCGGATCACCATGCCGCTCGTCCTGCGCGCGGCTCGGGAGGAGTTCCACAAGCTCCAGCAGCCCGTGCGGGAGCGGGATTTCGCCTGGCCGGATCCGGCCGTCGTGCAGCGTGAGGGGGCGTCGTCATGAGGGTGGAGGTGCACATCGAGCGGCTGGTCGTGGAGTGGGCGGGCGGCGGCGAGGTGTTCGCGGGGCGCGGGGAGGCGTTCGTGGCGGCGCTGCGCGAGGAGCTGGCCGCCCTGTGCGCGGCGGCCGGTACGGCGGGGACGTGGATCCCGCGCGGGGTCCGCCCGGTGGTGATCGCCCCGGCGCCGCACGGGGGCTCGGGCGGGGCGCGGGACGCGGGCCGGGCGGTCGCCCGGTCGGTGCACGCGGCCCTCGCGCCGGACTCGCGTACGGGCGCTCGTACGGGCGCTCGTACGGGCGCTCGTACGGGCTCGCCTACGGACTCGCGTACGGGCACGGACTCGTCGGGCACGGGCAGTGCCGGGCGGGGGCGGTCATGACGGGGTTCCCCGGAGTGCCCCGGGTGGTCCGCGGCGGATTCGTGCTGCTCGATCCGGACACGGGCCGCCCCGTACGGACGGTGGCGTTCCAGTTCAATCCGGACTCGCTGACCCGGACCGTGCAGCCGCAGGGCATCGGACCCGAGCCCGGGGACCGGCTGGAGGCCCAGCGACTCAAGGGCCCGCCGCACGAGACGTACAGGTTCGACGCGGAGTTCGACGCCACCGAGCAGCTCGACGCCCCCGACACCCATCCGGTGGAGGCCGGGAGCGGCCTGTTCCCGGTACTGGCCGCCCTGGAGAGCGCCCTGCACCCGAGCGTGGCGCAGCTCCTGGCCGAGGACCGGATGGCAGCCCTCGGGATGATCGAGGTCGCGCCCGTCGAGGCTCCGTTGACGGTGCTCGTGCTCGGGCGCAGCAGGGTCCTGCCCGTGCGGATCACGGAGTTCACGGTGGCCGAGGAGGCCTTCGACCCGGACCTGAACCCGATCCGGGCCAAGGTCACGGTCGGCGCGCGGGTGCTGACCGTCGACGACCTCGGCTTCCGCCACAAGGGCGGTCTGCTCTACCTCCAGCACCGGCAGGCCCGCGAGCGTTTCGCCGGGCTCGTCCCCCGCACCCCGTCCGACCTCGGCCTGACGAGTCTGTGAAGGAGTACGCGTGTTCTCCGCCACGAGCCGCTACCAGAACGTCCCGACCGCCTCGCTCACCCTCCCGGACGGCCGGACCGTCACCTACGTCCGGCGCCGCTTCCCCCCGGACCCGGACACCCTGACCACCGTGGGGACGCACGTCGTCGTGGCGGGCGAGCGCCTGGACCTCATCGCCGCCCGGGAGCTCGGCGACCCGGAGCAGGCGTGGCGGATCGCCGACGCGCACCGGGTCCTGGACCCCGAGTCGCTGACGCGGGTCCCGGGACGGCGGCTGCGGATCACCCTGCCCGCCGGGATGCCGCAGGGCGCGGGCGTGCTCGACGCGGGCGGGGGCCTCGGTGGCTAGCGCCCTGCGGCTGATGCTCCTGATGGGGCCGGTGCTCGCCGTCCCGGTGCCCGCCGCGCTGGCCGACGCCCTGCAGTCGGTCCGGGTCACCACCGCGTCGGGGCAGGCGAGCGGTTTCCAGCTGGCCTTCGCCGTGAGCGCGCGTTCCGTCATCCAGCGGGCGCTGCTGCCCGCGGGCTTCTTCGACCCCGGCGTCCGGGTGGTCCTGGTCTGCGTCGTCGCCGGCACCCCGACCGTCCTCGCGGACGGGGTCGTCACCCAGCAGGAACTGTCGCCGAGCGCCGAACCGGGCGCCTCGGTGCTGACCGTCACCGGCGAGGACCTGACGGTCCTGATGGACGTCCGGCACGAGCGGGCGTGCTTCCCCGGGCTGCCGCACCAGGCCCGCGTCGCGGCGATCTGCGCGAAGTACGCCGTCTACGGGATCGCCCCGGTGGCGGTTCCGCCCGTGCTCACCGACGTGCCGAACCCGGTGGTACACATCCCGGTCCAGGCGTCCACCGATCTGGAGTACCTGAAGGCCATGGCCTCGGAGGTCGGGTACGTCTTCTTCCTGGAGCCCGGTCCGGTCCCGGGGGCCAGCGTGGCCTACTGGGGTCCCGAGGTCCGCACCGGGCCGGTCCAGCCGGCCCTCACCGTCGGGGCGGGGGCCGCGGCCACCGCCGAGTCGCTGTCGTTCACCTACGACGGGCTCTCCCGCACCCAGTACACGGTGACCGTGACGGAGCCGGTCACCAAACTGGGCGTCGGCCTGCCGGTTCCCGACATCGGCCTGCTGCACCCACCGCTCGCGGCGCGGCCCGCGGTGACGCTCAAACAGGAGCCGCTGCCCGACGTCGGCGACCGGCCTCCGGCCGAGGCGCTGCTGCTGGGGCTGAGCCGCACCTCGACGGCGGCCGACGCGGTCCGCGGGACGGGCAAGCTCGACGTGCTGCGCTACGGGCACGTGCTGCGCGCCCGCCGGCTGGTGGGCGTGCGCGGCGCCGGACCGGCCTACGACGGGCTGTACTACGTCTCCAGCGTGACCCACGACATCCGGCGCGGCGAGTACAAGCAGGGCTTCACCCTCACCCGCGACGGCCTCGGCTCCCTGACCCCGGCGGTGATCCCGTGACGAAGGACGCGAAGAAGTACCACGGCCTCTACCAGGGGGTGGTGGCCTCCAACCTCGACCAGCTGCGCTCCGGGCGGCTCCTGGTGCGGGTCCCCGACGTGCTCGGCGACGACCCCTGCATCTGGGCGGACCCGGCGACCCCGCTGGCCGGACCCGCGAGCGGGATGTACGTCGTCCCGCTGGTCGGCTCCGGGGTCTGGGTCCAGTTCGCGGACGGCGACCCCGACCGGGCCGTGTGGACGGGGTTCTGGCGCGGCAGTGCCGAGGAGTTGCCGCCCGCCGCGCAGGCGGCGCCGGGCGGCGTGCCGCAGGTGGTCATCGGGACGCCCGCGCAGAGCTGCCTGCTGATCTCCGACCTGGCGGGGCCCACGGGCGGCATCCTGCTCCAGCTCAAGGGCCCGGCGGGACCGTACATCCGGCTCTACGAGGGCGGGATCGAGATCGGTGCCTCCGCCTCCGGACCGACGATCAAGGTGACGCAGGCCGGGATCGACCTCGGCAACGGCGCGCTCACCGTGCTGCCGGGGTGAGCGCGATGCCCGGAACCCTGGTGACGACCGCGACGGCGGTCACCTGCGGACACCTCGCCCCCGTACGGAACACCCCTGCCCAGACCCGGGTGCTGGCCGGCGGCGCGCCGCTGGCCACCGCCGCCGACCAGCTGGTGGTCACCGGCTGTCCCGGGGTGTCCGGTTCGCCGCCCTGTACGACGGTCCGCTGGACGGGACTGGCTTCACGGCTGCTGGCCGGCGGCCGGCCCGTCCTCGTACAGGCCCTCCCGCCGGCCGGTCCGGTGCCCGGCTCGGGCGTGTGCGCCGGGCCGCCCCCGACGACCCCGCTGGTCGTCGCCGGCCAGCTCCGCGTGACGGCGGGGTGAGCGCCGTGGACGTCGACTTCCCGTTCGGGACCGCCGCCACCGGCCGTACCCGGCTCACCGGCACCGAGGACCACGTGCGCGACATGATCGAGCAGGTGCTCTTCACCCGTCCCGGGGAGCGGGTGGTCCGGCCCGACTTCGGCTGCGGTCTGCTCGACCTGGTCTTCGAGCCGAACGGCCCCGACCTCGCGGCGGCCCTCCAGGTGACCGTGCAGACCGCGCTGCACCGCTGGCTCGGCGATGTCATCGCCGTCCGGTCCCTCTCCGTGACCGCCGAGGACGCGGCCCTGCGGATCGAGATCGGCTACGTACTCCTGGCGACCGGCGCCGTCCGGACCGAGGCCTTCGACAGCGGGGTGATCAGGTGAGCGGGGAGCACGTCCTCGGGGTCCGGGAGCGCGATGCGCGGGCCGCCGGTCTGGCCGGGATCGAGTCCGTGACGGTGGACGAAGGCCGTACGCGGCTCGCCGTCACCCTCTTCGGTCCGGTGCCCGAGGAGCTCGTGCCGGCCAACTTCCGGATCGACGGCGGGGTCGTCGCCCGGGACCTGCGGGTGGTGTCGGTCGAGACGGACCCCGGTCGCGGCGACGACGCGGAGGGGGAGCCGCCCGGCCGGGTGCTGTTGCGGGTGGACCGGCCGGGCGACGTGTCCGCGTACCGCCTGTCCGTGGTGCGGACGGACGCCTTCGGGCGGCCGGGCACCGAACCCCCGGAGGGCTTCGACCCGTTCTTCGCGTCCGTCGGGTTCACCTTCGGCCAGGACTGCCCGGCGACGGTCGACTGCCGGCCCGACCCGTGTCCGCCCGGGGTGTTCCCGGAGCCGGTCGTCGACTACCTCGCCAAGGACTACGCGGGACTGCGCCGGGCGCTGCTGGAGCGGCTCGCCCTGACGCTGCCCGCATGGGGCGAGCGGCACGCCGCCGACATGACGGTCGCCCTCGTCGAGCTCCTCGCGTACGCGGGCGACCAGCTGGGCTACGAGCAGGACGCGGTCGCCGCGGAGGCCTACCTGGACACCGCCCGGCTGCGCACCTCGGTCCGCCGTCACGTGCGGCTCGTCGACTACCCGATGCACGACGGCTGCGCCGCGCGGGCGTTCGTCTGCCTGTCCTCCGACGCGCGGGCCACCCTGCCGGCCGGGACCTTCCGGTTCCGGGCCGGCGGGCAGGTCTTCGAGCCCGTACGCGCCGAGCCGGTCACCGTCCGGCCCGCGCACGGCCGGATCGGCCTGTGGAGCTGGGGGGAGCACGAGTACTCCCTGCCGGCCGGCACGACCTCGGCCGCGCTGCGGGACGGCGAGGGCGAGCACCGGCTGTCGCTGCGCGCGGGGGACGTCGTGGTCTTCGAGGAGGTCCTCGGCGCGGCCACCGGACTGCCCGCCGACGCCGACCGCGGGCACCGGCAGGCGGTGCGGCTCGTCGCGGTGCGGCGCGGTGTCGACCGGCTCTACGGGCAGCGCCTGCTGGAGGTGGAGTGGGACGCGGAGGACGCCTTGGCCTTCCCGCTGCGGGTGCGCGCCGTCGGCGGTCCGCGGTGCGTCCCGCTGGACGTCGCCGTGGCCCGGGGCAACACCGTGCTCGTCGAGCACGGGGCGAGCCGCACCTGGTGCGGTGCGGAGCCGGAGCGGGTCACCCGGCCCGCGCGGCCCCCGGGGGCCGCGGGCTGTCCGTGCCCGCCGGAGTCCGGGTGCGCCGGTACGGACGGCCCGGCGGCGCTGCCCGCCTACCCGCCGACGGAGGACCGGTTCGAGCCGCGGGTACCGGGCGACGGCGCCGCGGCTCCGGTCACCTGGAGCGTGCCCTTCCCGATGCCCTCGGACATCGGGCGGGCCCAGGCCCGGCGGCTGGACGGGATCCCGGGCCGCGCCCGGGAGCGGCTGCTGGACCTGCTGCGCCGCGCCGAGGGGGAACACCGCCCCGACGGGGCGGCCCTCGCCTGGCTGACGACCGTGTTCGGCTCCGCCGCCCTGCGCCGACTGCCCCTGGCCACCGAGCCGGTGGCGGCGCTGCGCACCCTCGTGGCCCGCTTCGACGAGCTGCTGGAGCGCAAGCTGGCCCGGCTGCGCGAACTCGCCCGCCGGGCACGGGCCGGGTACGTGCTGCGGGCCGCCGACGAGGGCTGGGAGATCGGGCAGGGCTGGGGCGCGGCCGAGGGCGGGGCGCTCGACCCGGAGCTGCCGGTCTTCCACGGGCCGGCCGCGCGGGCGCTGGCACCCGATCCTCGCGCGGCCCTGCCCGCGGTGGAGGTCCACGCGGACGACGGCGGCGACGAGCACGGCGGCGACAGCGGCGGCGACGAGCGCGACGAAGGCGCCGCGGCGCCGGTGTGGCTGCCCCGGCGCGACCTGCTCGACTGCGGGCCCGCCGACCGCTGCTTCGTGGGCGAACTCGACGACGACGGCGTCCTCGTGCTGCGCTTCGGCGACGGCCGCCACGGCGCGGTCCCCGCCCCGGGCTCGGTGCTCGCGCTGCGCTACCGGCTCGGCAACGGGACGGCCGGCAACGCGGGGGCGGAGGCCATCGACACCGTCGAGCTGTGCGGGGTCACCGGGGTGACGGTCCGGGTGCGCAACCCGCTGCCCGCCACGGGCGGCGCCGACCCCGAACCGCTCGCCGAGGTACGCCGACGGGCGCCCGGTGACGCGCTGCGCCGACGGCTGCGGGCCGTCACCGAGGCCGACTACGCGGCGCTGGCGGGCGAGGTGCCCGGCGTGCAGGGGGCCGGTGCCCGGCTGCGCTGGACCGGCTCCTGGTACGAGGCCCAGGTGGCGGTGGACGCGCTGGGGACGGACGTCGCCCCCGAGAGGCTGCTCGACGGGGTGCGGGAGCGGCTGCACCGGGTGCGCCGGATCGGGCACGAGGTGCGAGTGGGGCCGGCCCGGCAGGTGCCGCTGCGGCTGGCGCTGTGCGTGGAGGCCGAGCCGTCGGCGGTGGCGGGGCACGTGCGCGCCGCCTTGGCCCGGGTGCTGGGCCACGGCCGCACGGCCGACGGCGCGCCCGCCTTCTTCCACCCCGACGCGCTCACGTTCGGAACTCCCGTGCGGGTGAGCCGGATCGTCGCGGTGGCGGCGGCCGTGCCCGGCGTCCTGTCGGTCTCGGTCACCGCGCTGGAGCGGCTCTTCGAACCCTCGCCGGACGCGCTGCGCGAGGGGGTCCTGCCGCTGGGAGCGGACGAGATCGCGCGGCTCGACGGCGATCCGGCCCGGCCCGGGAACGGCGTACTGGAACTGCGGATCGGGGGCGGTCGATGAGCGGGCACGGCGGATGCGGGTGCGGGGGAAGCCGGTGCGGGGGAAGCCGGTGCGGGGGGAACGGCGCCGGGAGCGGGAACGGCGGCGCGGGTGGCGGCGGGGTCGGGGGCGGGGGCTGTTGCGGCGGGGGTCCGCCGACGCCGGCGTCCACGTACAACCCGCCGGGACGCTCCTCGATCGACTACCGCGTCGGCACGCACGGGCGGTTCATGGCCGCGATGCTCCAGCGCCTGGCGAGCCGGCCGGAGCTCGACCGGCTGACCGCCCGCACCACCGACGATCCGGCGGTCGCCCTGCTCGACTGCTGGGCCGTCGTCGCCGACGTGCTGACCTTCTACGGGGAGCGCCACGCTCAGGAGGGCTACCTGGCCACGGCCGTCGAGGCGGAGTCCCTGGTCCGGCTCGGGCGGCTGGTCGGCCACCGGCCGCGGCCCGCCCTCGGCGCCGGCGGGTACCTGGCCTACACCCTCGACCCCGGCGCGCGGACCGTCGTACCGGCCGGGTCGCAGGCCAAGAGCGTGCCCGCACCGGGGGGGTTGCCGCAGACCTTCGAGACGGCCGAGGAGCTCACGGCCGATGCCGCCTGGAACACCCTCCCGGTGCGGATGACGGTCCCGCCGCGGCTCCGGGCCGGCACGGCGCGCCGGCTGGAGCGGCTCACCTTCACCGGGTCCGCGCTGGGGCTGCGGCCCGGTGACCGGCTGCTGCTGCTGTTCGGCTCCGCCCACGATCCGGTCGTACGGGTGGTGGCCGGCGCGACCGCCGACTACCCGGCCGCGCTCACCGCCGTCGACCTCGTCCCGGACTCCCCCGCCGACCCGGCGGAGGCGGCCCGGGAGGCACTGCTGGCCACCGCCCGCAGCGGCCCGAGGGTGCCGGCCGCGACGGTGCTGCGGGCATCGGTGGCGGCGGCGCTGGAGCGGCTGGCCCCGGACGGGGGCGCCGCGAGCCACGCGTACGGGAGGGTCGCGGACGCCGCCCGGCTGCTGGCTGAGGGCGTGGCCTTCACCACGGCCCGGGGCAACGCGGCGTTGGCCGGGTGGCTGGCCGGCGAGGTGGCCGACGCGGTACGGGCCCTGCGCGCCGCGCTGTCCGCCGTGGCCGCGGAACGCCGGCGCAGCCTGCCGGAGGTCGAGTACCTGAGGGCGCTCGCGCACGCACTGGCCTGCACCTGCACACCCGGTGAACGGCGCACGGACGGCGACACGGGCGAGGACGGCGACGGCGGCGACGGCGGCGACGGCGACCGGGACGGAGGCGGGGCCCGGGACGGAGGCGGAGCCCGGGACGGGGACGGCTGCGGCTCCCCGGACTGCGACCGGGCGACGGCGCTCGTCGCCACCGCCGCGGTGCTCCCGGCCCTGCGCCGCACCCCGCCCCGGCCCCCGACGGCGGGCCGGGACCTGGACACCGACCCGTGCGAGGCGTGGGACCCCCGCTCCGACTCGGTACCCGGGCTGCTCGCGGCGGCCGATCCCCGGCTGGCCGGCACGGTCCACCGGGCCTGGACCACGCAGCGGATCGCCCCGCCCCGGGAGAACGCGGGCGTCCAAGTGCTGCGCGTCAAGGCCCGGCCGGTCGATCCGCGCCTGGACCCGCAGGGCACGCAGGCGCCCGCCGGGACCGAGTACCTCTACCTGGAGGGCCACTTCGACGGGGTGCTGCCGGGCTCCCGGGCGCTCGCCGAGCAGCCCCGCCCGGCGCCCGAGAGCCGCCTGGTCCGGGTCCTGGACGTCACCCAGCTACGGCTGCCCTTCCCCTCCCCGGCGGGCGCGCCGCCGGTGTTCGTGCCCGTCACCCGGCTCACCGTGGACGGCCCGTGGCACGGGACGACGGAAGGAGACGGCGGCGTTCCGTACGGGGACATCACCGTCTGGGCGGCGGGCGAGGACCTCGCCCTGGCCGACGACCCGGTCACCGAGGACGTCGCGGGTGCCCGGATCGAGCTGGCGGGGGTCTGCCCCGGGCTGCTGCCCGGCCGCCGGCTGGTCGTCTCCGGCGAGCGGACCGACGTCCCGGGGACCACGGGCATCCCCGGGAGCGAGCCGGTCATGCTGGCCTCGGTCCGCCAGAGCGTCGACGCCGCCGCCGGCGGGGACACCGTCCACACCGAGCTCCTCCTCGCGGCGCCGCTCACCTACACCTACCGGCGGGACACCGTGACCGTGTACGGCAACGTCGTGCCCGCCACGCAGGGCGAGACCCGCTCGGAGGTCCTGGGCAGCGGGGACGCCTCACGGGGCGGGCAGTCGTTCGCGCTGCGCGGGGTGACGGCCGCCGCGCCGCTGACGTACCTGCCGACCGCCACGCCCGACGGCGCCGAACCCGCCCTGACGGTACGGGTGGACGGTGTCCGCCGCCCCCGGACCGAGGACCTCTCGCTCCTCGGGCCGACGGACCCGGCGTACGCGCTCGACCGGGACCCGGGCGCCGGTACCGCGACGGTGGCGTTCGGTGACGGCGTCCACGGCGCCCGGCTCCGGAGCGGGGTGGAGAACGTCACCGCCGTCTACCGGGTCGGCGCGGGCCCGGACGGCAACCTGCCGCCCGGCCGGATCACCCAGGCCGTGAGCCGTCCGCTCGGGGTGGGCGCCGTGACCAATCCGCTCGCCTCCACGGGCGGCGCGGACGCCGACGGGCCGCGCGACCTGCGCGCCGTGATCCCGCTGCGCACCCGGGCCCTGGACCGGCTGGTGTCGGTACGGGACTACGCCGACTTCGCGCGGGCCCGCGCCGGGATCGGCCGGGCGGCGGCCGCCCGGCTGTTCGACGGCCGGCGCGAACTCGTCCACGTCACGGTCGCCGCCGCCGGTGACGTGCCCGTCACCGCCTCGGACCCGCTGACGGCCGGACTGTCGGCAGCGCTCGCCGACTTCGGGGACCCGCACGTCCCGGTGCGGGTCGACGTCCGCGAGCTGGTGCTGCTGGTCCTGTCGGCGGGGGTGAAGGTGCTGCCGGACCATTCCTTCGAGACCGTCGAACCGGCGGTGCGGGCCGCCGTCCTCGGCGTGCTCGGCTTCGCCGCGCGCGACCTGGCCGAGCCGGCCCGGCTCAGCCGCGTCCTGGCCGCCGCGCACGCCGTGCCGGGGGTCGACCACCTCGACGTCGACGTGTTCGCCGGGATCGGCTCGGCGGCCGATCCGCTGGCGCTCGTCGACCTCGTCTCCGGACTGCGGGGCGCGGCGGCGACGGTGGACGCGCTGCCGGCGCGGGCCGAACCCCGGGTGCACGTGGTCGGCGACGACCCGACCGGCGCCGCCGACACCCTGACGTCGGTCGCGGTGCGCCACGGCCTGCGGGTGGAGGAGCTCGTCGCCCTCAACCCGGGCCTGCGTTCGCCCGACCTGGAGCCGGGGCGGCGCCTGGTCGTCTCCGTGTCCGTGCGCCCGGCCCAGCTTGCCGTGATGACCCCCGACCTGTCCCAGACCCTGATCCTGCGGAGGCTGCCGTGACGACCGGTGCGGAGCGGACCCTGTACGAACTGCTCCCGGCCCTCTACCGGCGCCGGGACGCCGAGGAGGGGATGCCCCTGCGGGCGCTGCTGGAGGTGCTGGAGGAACAGCGCGTCCTGGTGCGGGAGTCGGTGCGCCGGCAGTACGCCGACTGGTTCGTGGAGACCTGCCAGGGCTGGGTGCTGCCCTACATCGGGGCGCTGGTCGGCTACGAGGCGCTGCCGGGGTACGAGGCGGCGCTCGCCCGCGGGGGCGGGGCGGCGGAGCGGCTCGCCGCCGCGGTGGCGCCGCGTCGCGACATCGCCCGCACCCTGGCGAACCGGCGGCGCAAGGGCACCCTCGCCGTCCTGGAGGAGCTGGCGCGCGACGTGGCCGACTGGCCGGCGCGGGCGGTGGAGTTCCGTACGCTGCTCGCCTTCGACCAACCCGTGCGCCGGTACGCGGCCTACGGGCCGGACATCGGGGAGCGGCTGTGCTCCGGGCGTCTGGCGGACCTGCGGTGCGGCGGTGAACTCGACCTGGTGGACGGGCCGTTCGACCGGCTCGCGCACACGGCGGACGTCCGCGGGGTCGAGTCGGCGCACGGTCCGGGGCACGGGGGCGTCGCGGGTGTCGGGCTGTTCGTGTGGCGCCTGGGCGCCCACTCCCTGACCCGCGCGCCGGCGTACTGCGTCGACCGCGACCGCGGCCACTACACCTTCAGCGTCCTCGGCAACGACACCCCGCTGGTGACGCTTCCCGTGACCGAGCCGGCGCCGACGCACATCGCGGACGAGACGAACGTCCCCGCCTTCATCCGGCGGCGGGCGTTCGAGGAGCGCACGGCCCACTACTACGGGCCGGGCAAGAGCCTGTGCGTGTGGAGCGGGGACGGCACGCCGGTGCCGCTGTCGGCGATCGTCGCGGCGGACCTGTCGCAGTGGGAGCCGTCGCACGGGGTCCGGGCGCCGCGCCGGGGGGAGGTCGCCGTCGACCCGGTGCTCGGGCGGATCGCCTTCGCGCCGCGCTCGGCGCCCGAGGCGGGGCTGCGGGTGAGCTACCACCACGCCTTCCCGGCGGACATGGGCGGCGGCGAGTACCCGGTGCCCGTGGCGCCGTCCGGGCCCGGGGCGGCCCGCTACCGGGTCGGTCCCGGTGAGGAGTTCGAGCGGCCCGCGGAGGCCGTCGCCCGGTGGTACGAGGACAAGCGGGCCGACCCGGCGCGCCGCGAGGCGGTGATCGAGCTCGTCGGGTCGGTGGCCTTCCGGCAGATGACCGAGATCCGGCTGGACCTGGGCGACCGGCTCACCGTGCGGGCGGCGCCCGGCAGTCGGCCGGTCCTGCGGCTGCTGGACCGGCACGCCGACCGCCCGGACGCGCTGCGGTTCACCGGGACGGGCCGGGGGGAGGGACCGCTGCCCTCGCTGCGGCTCGCCGGGCTGCTGGTGGCCGGCCGCGGCGTCCGCGTCCAGGGGCCCGTGGGCCGGGTGGAGATCAGCCACTGCACGCTCGTGCCGGGCTGGTCGCTCGACCGGGGCTGCCGCTGCGAGCACCCCGGTGAGCCCGGCCTGGAACTCGTGCGCACCCCGGCGTGCGTGGAGGTCCGCGACAGCATCACGGGGGCCGTCCTGGTGGAGGCGGACGGGGAGTGCGCCGCGCCGAACCGGGTCTTCTTCTGCGACTCGGTCCTCGACGCCACGTCGGCGGCGCTGCCCGCGTTCGGCGGACCTGACGGCGGGTGCGCGTACGCCGAACTGTCGGCGCGGGCGACCACCGTCATCGGGACGGTGCGCACCCGTGCGGTCGGGGTCGTGGAGGACTCCCTGCTGGACGGCACGGTGCACGTGGCGGTCCGCGACCGGGGCTGCGTCCGGTTCAGCTACCTCGCGCCGGGCTCCCGCACGCCCGCGCCCTTCCACTGCGAACCGGCCGCCTCCGGGGACCCGGCCCGCGTCGTCCCCCGGTTCACGAGCACGGTCTACGGGACGCCCGGCTACGCGCAGCTCTCCGCGGCCTGCCCGCCGGAGATCCGCCGCGGCGCCGAGGACGGCTCCGAACTCGGCGCGTTCCACGGCCTGTTCCAGCCCCAGCGTGAGGACGGGCTGCGCCGGCGGCTGGCGGAGTACACGCCGGCCGGCACGTCGAGCGGCGTCCTGTTCGTCACCTGAGTTCCGTCCCCGAGGAGGCACATCTTGTCCGTCGACATCTCGCGCGTCTCGTTCGACCCGTCGAAGCACTACTCGCGGATCGTCCACCAGCAGGGGCGGGTCACCCTGGACGCCGACGCGAACGAGCAGACCGCCGTGCTGCTGCACTACCTGCGCACCGTCGTCGCCGACGTGCTCGGGCCGGCGGCCGTGCCCCGGGGCGCGCCCGGGTTCTCGGTGGCCCGGATCCCGCAGGACCCGGACCGCGACCTCGCGATCGGCGCCGGGCGGCTGTACGTGGACGGCCTGCTCGTCGAGAACGACGTCCCGACCACGTACCTGACCCAGCCCGACGGCCACGTCGACCCCGAGACGGCCCCCGTCCCGGCGGGTCCGGCGCTGGTCTACCTCCGGGCCTGGGAGCGGGAGGTCACCGTGATCCAGGACCCGGCGATCCGGGAGATCGCGCTGGGCGGCGCAGGCCCGGACACCGCCGCGCGGGCCAGGGTCGTCTGGCAGGTGGTGCTGCACGGCTTCGGGGAGGAGGATCCGGATCCGGGGGCCGCGGAGGCGTCCGCCCGGTTCCGGGCCTGGCTGGACGGGCTGTACCGGCCGGCGGGCCGGCTGGCGGCGCGGGCCCGGTACGAGCCGGCGGGGCCGTCCGACCCGTGCGCGGTCGCGCCCCGGGCCCGGTTCCGGGGGCCGGAGAACCAGCTGTACCGCGTGCAGGTCCACACCTCGGGGGCGGGCCTGCTGCCCGGCGCGGACCCGGCGCGGCCGGTGGTGCGGACCCGCCGGGGGCGGGGTGCCGGGCGGGCCGCGGAGCCGGTGGCCACGTTCGTCTGGTCGCGGGAGAACGCCTCGGTGGCCCTGCCGGTGACCGCGGTGGCGGGGCCGGTGGTGACGGTGGAGGACTGGGGGCGTGACCACCGGCTGGGGCTTGACGTGGGCGATCTGGTCGAGCTCGTCGACGACTCGGCGGCGGTGCACGTCGCGGACGAGGTGCCGGGCGGCCCGCCGCAGCGCGCCCACCGGATCGTCGCGGTCGACGTGCCCGGCCGCACCCTCACCCTCGACGCCGACCCCAACGCGGGCCCGCCCGGGGAGCAGCCGCCCCCGCAGGTCGGCGGGGATCCGGAACTGCACCCGTACCTGCGGCGCTGGGACCACCGGCCGCCGCGGGGCGAGGACGCCCTGCCCGTGCTCCTGGACACGTGGATCGCCCTGGAGGACGGCGTGGAGGTCCGCTTCGAGGCCCCGCGCCGGCCTACGGCGACGGGCCGGGACGCGGAGCGGGGCCCGGACGGGGAGCGGACGGCGGGTCGTTTCCGGCGGGGCGACCACTGGCTGGTTCCGGCCCGCACGATCCCCGGTGACGTGCTGTGGCCGCAGGCCGAGGACGGGCCGGCGGCGGTCGGGCCGCACGGCGTGGTCTACCGGTACGCCCCGCTGGCGTACCTGCCCGCCGGGGAGGGCGACCCCGTACCTCTGGTGCCCGCGTTCTCCCCGTTGTTCCCCCCGGTGGGGTGAGCGGTGGCCGCGCACGAGGTGCCCGCCGTCCCCTCCGGGCCCGCCCGGCCCGAGCGGCGGTCGGTGTGGCGTGCGGCGGATCCACGGGCGCCGGAACCCGACGAACGGCTGGAGGCGGAGGCCGACCGGTTCGCCGAGCGGTACGCGTCCCTGGCGCCGGGGGCCGTGCGCCCGCTGCCGCGCCCCCTCCCGGCGGCCTCCCCGACGGGGGACGCCGGGGCGCCCCTGGACGCGGCGACGCGGGCGGCGATGGAGCCCCGGCTGGGCTGGGACCTGTCCCGGGTCCGGGTGCACACCGGGCCGGGAGCCGCCGCGTCGGCCGCCGCCCTGGGCGCGCGGGCCTACACGGTCGGCGGTCACATCGTCCTCGGGGACGGGGCACGACCCGGTTCGGACGCGGGGCGGCGGCTGCTGGCCCACGAGCTGGCCCACGTGGCCCAGCAGGCGCGGGGCGAGGGCGCGGGCAGGATCCACCGCAAGCCCCTGCCCCCGGCCGCGGCGCCCGCGACCAGGAGGGCCCGGGGCGGCGGGAAGCCGTTCCCGTTGAAGGTGACGCGGGAGATGGACCCGGCCGAGCTGCTGCGCGAGTTCGTCCGCCAGTACTACCGGACGACGGACGAGCGGGAGGTCGGCCGGCGGCTGCCCTGGTGGCAGTGGCGGAAGCCGGGCGGCCTGGCGGCCGGTGCGGACGACGTCCGGCGCGGCACGATCTGGCTGACCGTCAACGACACCACCCAGGCGGCGCTGGACCGGCTGCCCCAGGAGGAGCAGGACCGGATCAACGCGGAGGCGGATGCCCGGTTCTGGCAGCAAAGCGGCCTGCCCGCGGGCACGAAGCTGGGCGGCGGACCGCAGGACGCGGTGCTGCGCGCCAGGTGGCTCGGCGCCCGCGCGGACGTGACCTGGGAACACGCGCAGCTGCGGGAGCTCCAGGCGCTGCCCGAGGACGTCCGGCGGATCCTCTTCGCGGGCGACCGGCCCCTGGTCCCCGAGGACTACGAGAAAGCCCTGGGCCTCGCCCACAGGCTGACCGCCCTGACCCCGGCGCAGCGGGCTTCCTATCTGGACCGGGTGAACGGTTCGACGGGCGACTGGGACGAACTCGAAGCGGGCATCGGCCGGTTCGAGGACCGGGAGCGGCTGCGCGCGGCGGACGCACAGCGCACCGAGGAAGCCGCCTCCGCCCTGTTCGGCTGCGAGGACCTCTACCGGCTGTGGCAGACCCGCAACACCGCACGCCAGGAGGCCGTCCAGGCGAGTCCGTACGTCGGCTACCAGCCGGACCTGGTGCGCGGGGTGACGGAGGCTGCCGCCCGGTTCGAGGAGTCCCTAGCCCGGCACGGGTTCGCGGGCGAGCAGGCCTTCCTCGACGCGATGGCCGTCTACCGGCTGCGGTTCCGCACCGAGGCCGTCGACGTCGCCCTCGACCTCCTCGACCACTACGACCACCTGCTGTACGTGGAGCGGGGCCGGCTGCAGGGGCCCGGATACGTCGCCTCGCTCGTCTCCGGCATCTCGGCGTCGGGCGCACCCGGACTGTACGCGCGGGCCGCGCGGGCGGAGTCGACGGCGCGGACCATCCGGGCCGGGGCGGACCCGGAGTCCGCCTTCGAACGCAACCGGGCCGCGGCACAGGCGGGCGGTCACCTGCGGGAGGCGGCCTCGCTGCGGGATTCGGCGGAGCGGGCGGTGTTCACCGCGGGCGGCGGCGATCCGCTGCTCGACCCCGGGCGACTCGGCCGGGCCACCGACCTGGAGAAGCTGTCCGGCCTCGACGAGGCGGGCGCGCGGGCGTATCTCCTTTCGGTCGTCGACGCCCGGCTCGCGGACACGGTCAGGGCCCGCCAGGAGTTCACGGGGGATCCCGAGCGCGTCTACAGCCTGCCCGACCTGGTGCGGGCGACGAAGGAGAAGCTGGGCGCGGACGGCGCCACGGTGTACGGGTGGATCGTCGACGACCACGTCGAGGAGGTCCGGCGGTCACACGTGTTCACGGCCGTGGTCCTCGGCGTCCTCGCCCTCGTCCTCGCGGCCCTCGTCCCCGTCGGCGGCTGGACGGCGGCGATCGCGCTCCTCGGCACCTCGGTCCTGAGCGCCTACCAGGCCGGGCAGGCGCTGGAGGAGTACCGGGCCGAGTCGGCGGACTACCGGCTGTCGTTCATCGAGGACGAGCCCTCACTGCTGTGGGTCGGGGTGGCCGTGGCGGCGGCCGCGGTCGACCTCGGGGTATCGGCCGTCGTGCTCTTCAAGGCGTCGGCGAAGGCGCTCTCCGCGCTGGAGGGCCCGCTGCGCGAGCTGGTGGCGGCATCGGACGCGGAGTCGGCGGCGGCCCGATACCGGACCCTCGTCGCGCGGATCGACGAGGCCGAGGGGCTCGACCAGGCGGTGAAGGAGGCCCTGAAGGACCGGGCGGCCGCCGCGCGGGGCCTGGACCAACTGGCCGGAGAGCTCCGTTCCAAGCCCATGATCTTCATCGGCGCGGCCGAGCCCCGGCTGCTCAGGAGGGGCCTCTTCCACCTCGTCCGGCTGGGCGCGAACACGTTCACGAAACTCCGCAAGGAGAAGCAGCTCCTCGACCTCCTGGGTGACGTGACGAAGCTGTCCGGCGCCGCCAGGGCCGAACTGGAGACGGCGTTCGGCGAGGTGAAGCAGATCGTCTCCGTCGGCAAGGCGCACCGCATGGACGAGGCCACCCTGCTGGAGTTCGTCGACCGGTCGGCCGCCGCGCGGAAGGTCGGCGGTTCAGGCGAGTTCGAGTCGATCGTGGCGGACATGCGGGCCTGGCACCCGCCGACGCAGGAGCAGTACGACGCGGAGAAGGCCCTGGTCGACGCCTGGGAGGAACTCCGGTCTCTGCGGCAGACCCGGGAGGAGTTGCTGGCCGAGCTGAGGGCCGGCCCGAAGACGGCCTCCGGGGCTCCGGACCACGCGCGGATCGATGAGCTGCGCGACAGCTTCGAGGGCCTCGACGACGTCGTCCACCAAGGACGCGACGGCCGGACGTGGGTGGAGCAGGGCGCCGTCTCCCAGGCACGACAGAGGGTCCTGGCTGCCGAGGCGGCCGCCGAGACGGCACGGGTCAGCCCGGTCAAGCGCATGCGGGCGGTCTTCGACGGCTCCCCCGAACGGGCCGAGGTCGCGGCGTCGGGGACGGCCGACCGGGTCGGGACGCTGCGGTCGCCGTCGGAGAAACTGGCCGTGGACCACGTCGTCTCGCTGGACCGCATGTCGCAGATGGAGGGCTTCACCAAGCTCAAGGCCGTGGAGCGCGAGCGGCTGGCGGTCCGCAAGGACAACCTCGTCCTGATGGACTCCTCCGCGAACTCCTCCAAAGGTGCGCACAGTTGGTCGGCCTGGGAGTACTCCTCGAACTACTACACCGACCCCGCCCAGATCGCGCAGTGGAAGGGCAGGGACGCCGAACTCACGGCGACGATCCAGAAGTGGATCCTCGACACGGTCCGCGGACGCTGAGACCTGTGCAAACCACTCGCACGAGTGCGTTCGGCGGACCGCCCGGAGGGAAGGGAGCAGGCACAGGGGGAGAGGGGATCGATGCCGTACGACACGTCGCTCCCGGCACCGGTACTGCGGCTGCTGGGCACCTTCCGCTACGAGGCCCCGGGCGGCGCGGTCGCCGTGGAGGTCCCGGGGCAACGGCTGTTGGCCTTCCTCGCGCTCCACCGGAGCATCAGCCGGGGCGTCCTCGCCGGGACGCTGTGGCCGGATTCCGGCGAGGGACACGCGCAGGGCAGTCTGCGGACCACGCTGTGGCGGCTGCGCCGCGGTGGCCGGCACGTCGTCGACGTCCGGGGCGAGATGCTCTCGCTCCGCGAGGAGGTCACCGTCGACGTGCACGCCTTCCGGCGGACGGCGCTGCGCGTCGTGGACGCCGACGGGGATCCGGGGGAGGACCCGGGGCTGGGCCTGCTGTTCGCGGGGGACCTGCTGCCGGGCTGGGACGAGGAATGGGCCCTCCTCGAACGGGAGCGGCTGCGGCAGCTGCGGCTGCACGCCCTGGAGGCGCTCAGCGCCCGGCTGATCCGCTCCGGCCGGCACGCCCTCGCCCTGGACGCGGCCCTCACCTGCGTGGGCATCGAGCCGTTGCGGGAGAGCGCGCACCGGGCGGTGGTGGCGGTGCACCTGGCCGAACACAACGCGGTGGAGGCGGTCCGCCAGTACGGGGCGTTCCGCCGGCTGGTCCGAGCGGAGCTGGGGGTGGAGCCGTCGGCCCGGTTCAGGGCGATGCTGCCGCCGGGCTCGGCCGCCGGACGCCAGTGCTGAGAGCTTCCGGTCGACAGCTCGCGGTCACCGGGGCAGCATGGTGGGGACGGGCACGTCCGGATTACGCCCGGCGGCCGCGCACCGGCGCGGTGGTCGGAGGGAAGCCCGAGGCACGGAGAGGGCGCACCGCCGTCCCCGGGGCTGCCGCCTGCCCGTCGGCACGCGGCCGCACCCGCTCCCCCTCGACTCCCGCGCGTCCTCCGGGGCCCGAAGATCCGATGCCCGATGGGAGCACCCTCATGTACCGACGCACCCGACGCGCCGCGATCACCTCCCTGCTCGTCTCCTCGTTCGTGTGCGGCAGTGCCGCCGTCCTCGCGCCGGCCGCCGGCGCGGCGGTGCCGACCGCCAGCTGCACGGTCACGCCCAACGCGGACGGGACCGCCGTCACCATCTCCGGCGAGGGGTTCACCGCACCCCGCAAGCTCAACGACGGAGAGAGCACCGAAGACCTGAACGTCGACGCGACCGGGCACTTCCTCCTGAAGCGCTTCCAGAAGAACGTCGACTACACGATCCTCGCCGTCAACGAGGACCAGCCCTTCGTCTTCGTGAACTGCAAGCGCGTCCCCGCGCCCACCTCACCGCAGGCCACCAGCCCGACCCAGCCCGGCTCCCGGCGCGACCGGGCCGCGGGCATCGCGGCCGGCGCGAAGGCGGGCCTCGCGGCGGCAGCCAAGAGCTGCGCCACCCCGCCCATGGCGGACAAGAGCGGCCCGCAGCACAGCGACACCTACTGGAACAGCTGGACCCAGGCCGCCAACAAGGCCTTCCAGAAGGCGTGCCAGGGCCATTAGGCACACCGCGCGCGCCCCGGTCCCCGGGAGCCCTCGAAGGCTCCCGGGGACCGGGGCGTGTCCCTACGTGTCCGGCGTCCGTCAGGCGTGGTCCTGCGGGTACAGCGCCGCGCGCCGGAAGGCGTCGAGACCGGCGGTGGGCTCGGCGTCCCGCCGCTCCCCCGCCGGGATCCCGGCGGCCAGGACGTACAGGGCCGTTTCGGCGATGCCGTCCACGCCGAGGGCGTCTTCCAGTTCGCTGTCGCGGAAGGCCGCGGTCTGGAAGGGGCCGAGGCCCAGCGCGGTGGCGGTGAGGGCGAAGGTCTGGCCGAGGTGGCCGGCGTTCATCAGCATCACCCGGTAGGCGCGGGGCGCCCGGTACTTGCTGCTCATGCGTTCGACGACCGCCGTCACGAAGACCGTGACGGGGGCTTCGGCGACGGCCTCCTGGTCGAAGCTCAGGTGGGCGGCCCGCTCGCGGGTGAAGGCCGGGTCCAGGAGCTCCAGCGAGTGCTCCAGGACGTTGTAGTGGTAGAGCCCGGGCGGGACGCCCTCGACCGCGGAGACGGCCACGTACGCCTCCAGTTCGTGCCGGGATCCGCCGGCGGCGCTGGTGCGCTTCATGAGGGCGCCGAAGTCCTGGCCGTCGAGGAACTCGCTGGGGCCGAACACCATCGCGAGGAGTCCGGACAGCACCGGGAGCGGCAGGTCCACCTGCCGGAAGGCTCGGTGGGTGCGCCGCCCGTAGAGGGTGCGGACGAAACCGGCGTCGACGTCGAGGGGGGCGCGGGGCAGCAGGATGCGGTCCGCGGCGGGGTAGTTCTTGAACAGCGCGGGGCGCTTGCCGGCCCGGAAGTCCTCGTTGACCTCGGGGGATTCGGTGTAGGGGGCGTCCTTGCTGGAGAAGTGCAGCGCGCCGGCCTCCGGCGACCAGGTGTCCCAGTGCTCGGCCAGCCGGTCGTCGCGCTCGCGCTCGTCCTCGGAGACGAGGAAGCCGTAGGCGTGCAGTTCGGCGAGGGCCGCGCGGCAGGAGTCCGGATCGTGGTCGGGGAACATCGTCACGGCCTCGTCGACGGTGGTCCAGTCGGTGAAGGCGGCGAGGAGGTCGGCGGCCATCGGCGCGAGCGAGACTTCGGATCCGCCGAGGTAGTTCTGGATGACGAACGCCCCGTCACGCCAGTAGCAGACGAGGTTGTGCGCGCGGCGCAGCAGCATGGGGGTCTCTCCTTGGTGCCCCGAGCGGGGGCCGGTCGCTCCGGCCCCCGGTCGGGATCATCGGCGGGTCAGCGCTGGTAGTGGACCTTGATGGTGCGGGCCTGGACGGGCTTGGCGGCGAGTTCGACCTTCTTCATGGGATGCTCCTTCTGTTCGTTCCGGCTCCGGGATCCTCTTCCCTTCGCCCTTGATGAATTCAATTCTGCCGGTCTCCCGGAGAGCGGCCAAGTCACGGGATTCCGGGACCGGTTCGCCCGCCCTCCGGTGAATCCGTCATTCGACGTCGTAAAAATCGCGGCCGTCGAGATAGCGGACGGTGGCGAGGTCGCGCAGCACGCTTTCCAGTACCTCGTGGCGCAGTTCGACGAGCAGCGGGTAGGTGAGGTCGTTGACGGTCGGGACGATCTGTTCTCCGGGGTGTACGAATTCCCTTACGCCCATGAAGCTTTCCAGCTTCTTCAGCTCGTCGAGGCCCGTGTATCCCCGGAGGGTTCCCTCCACCGGAGAGATCATGGGCGCGCCGGCGACGAACTGCTCCACCCGGTACCGCTCGCGGCGGCGCTCGTGGAAGCGCTCCGGGCGGACGTAGGCGTCCGCCGTCCAGTTCAGCTGGGACTCGCCGGTCGCGATCCGGGCGTAGTGCGCCGTGCTGCCGCCGCCCATGCGCGCGGCGACCTCGATCACGCACGGGCCGGACGGTGTCATCTTGAGCTGGACGTGGGAGGGTCCGTGGCGGATGTCCAGGGCGTCCAGGACCCGTTCGGCGTAGCGGACGATCTCGTCGAGCCGTTCGCCCTCGTACGGCAGCAGCACCATCCCGTCGCAGAGGTCGAGGACCCCGTTCGCGGTGATGTGCGTCGAGGTCCAGATGTCGCAGACGTGGTGCTCGCCGTCCCGGCTGACCATGTTCAGGGCGTACTCGGGCCCGGCGAGGTACTCCTGTGCGACCACCGTGTCGTTGGGCAGCGAGAAGATGTCGTCCGTGCCGACGAGCCCCTCGTAGGCGCGCACCGCCTGTTCGGGGGTGTCGCAGTAGTTGATGCCGTCGCTGCCCGCGCTGCTGAGCGGTTTCACCACGATCCGGCCGCCCAGTTCCCGGTGCCACTGTTCCAGTTCGGCGGCGTTCGTGACCAGCAGCTGGCGGGCGCCGCGCAGGCCGGCCGCCTTGATCTTCTCGACCATCGCGTACTTGTCGCGCCGGGCGTGGCTGCCCGCCGTCCCGTTGGTCGCCAGGCCCAGCCGTTCGCTGAGCAGGTCGGCGAAGCCGACGCCGAACTCGCTGTCCGGGATGACCGCGACCGGCCGGTAGCGGGCGAGTTCCGCGAGGGTCGCGTCGAGGTCCCCGTGGTGCACCACTTCGGCCGCGAAGCCGGTGGGCACCACCGACGCGTAGAACTTCGGCCGCACCGGGACGCTCTGCACGTGGACGGCGTCGTATCCGCATTCCTTGAACGCGGCGACCAGGCCGCCCGAGCGGCAGGCGGGACTCGCGTCCACGAGCGCGACGTAGCCTTTTACCACCAGATTCCCACCTTTGCTTGTCGTTCATGAGTCGGGGGCGCCGGCCGGGGCCCGGCCGAGCCAGGCGGCCGCGTGCGGCGCGAGCTCGTGCCCGGACGCCGGATCGCTCGCCAGCAGTACGGTGTGCCCCTGCGGCAGGGCCGCCGGGCGGTCGGAGAAGTTCACGAGGCACAGGACGTCGTCCCTGCGGAAGGCCAGCACCTCCTCCCCGGCGGGCACCCAGGCGAAGTCCCCGCTCCGGAAGGCGTCCAGGGAACGGCGCAGGCGCAGGGCCCGGCGGTACAGGCTGAGCGGGGAGGCGGGGTCCGCGTCCTGGGCCGCCACGGTGAGGGCGCCCCAGTGGTCCGGCTGCGGGAGCCAGGTGTCCGCGCCGGCGCCGGCGCCGAATCCGTACGGCCGCTCGCCGCCGGACCACGGCAGGGGCACGCGGCAGCCGTCCCGGCCCGGGTTGACGCCGCCGGAGCGGAAGTGGACCGGATCGCGGCGGGCCTGCGGGGGCAGGTCCTCGACCTCAGGCAGCCCGAGTTCCTCGCCCTGGTAGAGGTAGACGGACCCCGGCAGGGCGAGGGTCAGGAGCGCCGCGGCGCGGGCGCGCCGGGTGCCGAGGGCGAGGTCCGTGGGGACGCCGGCGGTGACCTTCCCGAAGTCGAAGGAGGTGTCGGCCCGGCCGTACCGGGTGACGGTACGGGTGACGTCGTGGTTGCACAGCACCCAGTTCGCCGGGGACCCGGCAAGTGCGCTCGTGGCCAGCGAGGCGTCGACGGTCGCCCGCAGCGCGGCGGCTTCCCAGGCACACTTGAGGAAGGCGAAGTTGAAGGCCGAGTGGAGTTCGTCGTCGCGCAGGTAGCGGGCCAGGCGTTCGCCCTCCCCGGTCCAGATCTCGCCGATGAGGACGCGCTCGTCCGGGTAGGAGCGGGCGATGCGGCGCCAGGACCGGTAGACGCCGTGCAGTTCCTCCCGGTCGACGTACGGGTGCGGCCGCTCGGCCGGGGGGCGGACCAGGTCGGGCAGTTCCGGGTCCTTGGCCAGCAGGTTCGCGGAGTCCACCCGGATCCCGGCCACCCCGCGGTCGAACCAGAACCGCAGGAGGGACTCGAACTCCGCACGGACGGCGGGGTGGTCCCAGTTGAGGTCCGGCTGCTGCGGGGTGAACAGGTGCAGGTACCACTCCCCCGGTCGCCCCGCTGCGTCGGTGGTCCTGGTCCAGGCCGGTCCCCCGAACTCGGAGAGCCAGTTGTTGGGGGGCAGCTCGCCGTGCTCCCCGCGTCCGGGCCGGAAGTGGAACGGCTCGCGCTCGGGGGCGCCCGCGGGGGCGGCGAGCGCGGACCGGAACCACGGGTGTTCGCAGGAGACGTGGTTGGGGACGAGGTCGACGACGATGCGGACGCCCAGGGCGCGGGCCTCGGCGATGAGCAGCTCCGCCTCGGCCAGGGTCCCGAAGGCGGGGTCGATGTCGCGGTGGTCGGCGACGTCGTAGCCGCCGTCGGCGAGCGGCGAGCGGTACCAGGGGGTGATCCACAGGGCGTCGACGCCCAGCCCCGCCAGATGGGGCAGGCGGGCGCGCAGCCCCGCGAGGTCTCCGGTCCCGTCGGCGTTCCCGTCGGCGAAACTGCGCGGGTAGACCTGGTAGACGACGGCGTCGTGCCACCAGTCCCGCGGCGGCGTCCGTCCTTGTGTGGGCACGGCCCACCTCCTTCCCGCACCGGGGCCCGCCGCCCGCCGGGCGGCCCGCCCGGTGCCTCAGAGCGCCTCCCGGACGACGCGCGCGGGGTTCCCCACGGCGACGACGCCGGCCGGCAGGTCCTTGGTGACGACGCTGCCGGCGCCCACGACCGTGTCGGCGCCGATGGTGACGCCGGGCAGCACGATGACGCCCCCGCCGAGCCAGGCGCCGTCGCCGATGACGATCGGTTTCGCGGTTTCCCACATGCCGTGGCGCAGTTCGGCGGAGTGCGGATGGTTGGCGGTGTACAGCTGGCAGCGGGGTCCCATGCGGACGTCGGCGCCGATGGTGATCGGAGCGCAGTCGAGGAGGACCGCGTCGAAGTTGATCCGGGAGCGTTCCCCGATCTCGATGAAGAACCCGAATTCGCACAGGAGCCGGGGCACCACCCGCACCCCGGGTGCCACGGCGCCGAGCAGCTCCCGCAGGATCCGGTCGCGCTCGCCCTGGTCCGCGAGCGCGGTGGCGTTGAACCGGTCCAGGAGGTTCTCGCAGCGCTTGCGGTAGGGGCGCAGGGCGGGGTCGTTGGCCAGGTAGGGCTCTCCCCCCGCCAGGCGGCCCTTGATCTCGTCCAGTTCCACGGCAACCCCCTCGGATCCGGCGGTACGCTCCCTCACTCGCCCGGTGCGGGCTTGATGCCGACCACCATCGATTCGGGGCCGGCGAGGTGGCGGACCCGGGTGTCCCGGAATCCGCATGCGCGCATCCAGGCGGTGCAGTCGGCGCCGGTGTAGTCGAACCCCTCCGGTACCTCCATGTGCATGATGAGGCTGAGGATCAGGCCGATGGCGTTGTCGCGCCGCTCGTCGTCGATCAGGGTCTCGTAGACGAGGACGGCGCCGCCGGGGGGCAGGGCCTCGTACGCCTTGCGCAGCAGGAGCCTCTTGGTCTCCAGGTCCCAGTTGTGCAGGACGTGGCCGAACACGATCACGTCGGCCCGGGGCAGGTCGTCCCGGAAGAAGTCCCCCTCCGCGAAGAACTGGCGTTCCGTCAGTCCGTGCGCCCCGGTGTAGGCGAGGAAGCCCTCCCGGGTGGGCGGCAGGTCGAACCCGGTGGCGGTGAGGTGGGGGTGGCGGAGCAGGACGCGGGTGGACAGTGCCCCCTCGGCGCAGCCGATGTCGGCGAGCGAGCGGTAGTCCTGCCAGGGGAACTCCTCGGCGATCGCCTGCGCCGAGTCGATGCTCAGTGCCGTCATGTCGCGCTGGAAGGAGCGGACGGAGCCGGTGGTCCGGTAGACCGCCTCGTAGTAGTCCCGGCCGGTGTGGGCGCCGCCCAGGGCCACGCCCGAGCGCAGGACCCGGGTGAGGTCGTCGGCCAGGCCGGTGCTCCGGTCGACGAAGCCGCCGCCGAGGTAGGCCTCGCTCCTGGCGGGGTCCAGGTAGGCGCCGGAAGCCGGGGAGTTGGAGTAGTGAGCGCCGTGGCGCTCCAGGAGTCCGAGGGCCACGAGCGCGTCGAAGAAGTCCGGCGCGACGCGTTTGTGGACCCCGGTGCGCGCGGCCAGTTCACCGGTTTCGAGGGGGCCGGCGGCGAGTTCGCCGAACACGCCCGTTTCGAGGGCGCTCAGCAGGGTCTTCGTCTTCCAGTGCGCCCACATGAGGTCGACCACCGGTTGTGCGGACGTCATGAACGGCACCTCCCTCGCTCGTGACTCGGTACGGACCGTCGGGGGCCGGTGGTGTGCCGCCGGCCCCCGATCGGTGTTTTCGTGGGGTGGATCAGCCCTGGCGGTGGATCTTGATGGTGCGGGTCTGGACGGGCTTCGCGGCGAGCTCGATCTTCTTCATGGTGTGCTCCTTTTTCCATGGGGATGAGGGTCGTTCTATCGGTCTGCGGTTCCCGGTGTTTCCTTTTCCGTTCCCCGCTGACAGGTATTACTTTGCCGGGTTCGCTTCACGCGGCCAAGTCACGGGATTCCGGGACCGTCGAGGAGATCGGCGCGGGTGTCTGCGCCGCGCACATCGCGAGGAATGCCATCTGAACGCGCGTGGTGGCGCCCGTCTTTCCCCGGATGCGGCGCAGATAGGTGTCTACGGTATGGACGCTGAGTCCCATGCGGCGGGCTATTTTGCAATAGGTGTCGCCTTCGGCCAGATGCACGAGGACCTCGCGCTCGCGCCGGGACAGGAGGGAAACGGTTTCCTGAACGTTCTCGATCATCACGGGTCCTCAGAATGTCTTGTCGCGCGGAAAGGTGGCCGGCCCGGTGAAGTGCAGGGCCGACAGGTCGGGCAGGATCCGGTCGGCCGCCCCGTGGTCCAGGCCGCGGGTCAGTGCGGTGGGCACCGCCACGACCGTCATGCCGGCCGCACGTGCGGCCGCGACGCCGGTGAGGGAGTCCTCCACGGCCAGGCAGCGGCCGGGATCGGCCCCGAGGGCCGCCGCGGCCGTCAGGTACGCCTCGGGATCCGGTTTGCGCCGGGTGACGTCGTCGCCGGTGACGACGGCGTCGAAGTGGCGGCCGAGGCCGTAGTGGCGCAGCCACCGGCGCACCCAGTCGCCGTCGGAGGAGGAGGCGACGGCCAGGCGCAGCCCGGCGGCGCGGGCCCGTTCCAGTGCCTCCGGCACGCCGGGGAGCAGACGGACCAGGTCGGGCGTCATGTGGACCTCCCACAGCTGCCCGAGCCTTTGCCGCAGCGCGGCGTCGTCCGGCGCCGCCGCCCCGCACAGGCCGCGCAGCAGCGCGAACAGCGCCGGGTAGCCCTCGGGGCGGCCGCAGACCTCGCGGGCCCAGAACTCCCGGTGCAGCCGCTGCCCGTACTCGGCGAACAGGGCGCCGCAGGCGAGGAAGTCGGGGCGGACGGAGTCCACCAGGGTGCCGTCGAGGTCGAAGATCACGGCGTCGTGGGGGGTCCGGCCGGGAGCGGGGGCGGCGGCGGGGCCGCCGCCCGGACGTCTCGCGGTGGGGTCGGGGCCGTCTGCGGCCGGTCCGGTGGGTCGCACGGGCAATCCACTGCCTTTCGGGGAGGACGGGGTCACCGGCGGCGCAGCCGGATCGTGACGGGCCGGTGGTCGGAGGCGGGCGGGCGGCCGGCGCCCCGGTCGGGCCACGGGTCGGGCGCGCCGTAGGCGAGCAGGCCGGGGACGAGGGAGGGGGACAGCAGGAACAGGTCGATGCGGCGCTGGGCCTCCTGCCCTGGCCCCGACGTGCCGAAGGTGGGTGAACGCAGGCCCAGGTGGGCGCCGGCGTCCACGAGGAGGGGGTCGGACGGGTCCCCCAGCAGCCGGGCCACGGGGGTGCGGTCGGCCCGGTCGGTCCCGTCGAGGAGGTGGTCGGCCCTGCGGTGGCGCGGTACCCGGCTCCAGTCCGGCTCGGGGTCGCCGGGCGGCAGGCTGTTGGCGTCCATGCCCGCCACCAGCGGCGGCAGGGCGGGGTCGGCGTGGTGGCGCAGGTGGTCCGACTCGATCCGCCGCCCGGTCGGGCTGAACGGGTCGAGGTGCGCCACCAGGAACCGCAGGGGTGTCGTCCAGCCCGGCAGGGCCAGGGTCGCCAGGCCGTGGCCGTGCCAGTGGGTCAGTTCGGGCGCGGGCCGTTGCGTGCCCAGCCGTTCGATGTCCCGCTGCCAGAAGACGGCCTGGTGGCAGCCGGTCTTCGCGAGGAACAGCTCGCCGTCCATGCCGAAGGCGGCCTTGGCGTCCTCGAAGAGCGCCCCGTCGTCGCGGTGCCAGCCCCAGCCCTCCGTGGTGAGCAGGACGCGCGGCCGGAGCGCGGCGACCAGCTCGCACTGGGCCAGCCAGCGTTCGTGACGGCCCGCGAGGCGCTCGATGCCCGCCTCGTAGAGGTTCCAGAACATGACCAGGTCGCTGTCGGCCTCGGTGTCGGCGCTCACCGCCGGTCCGCCAGGGCACGGGGGCTCCACCGGGCTCCGGTGAAGACCGCCGTGCAGGAGTCGGAGAAGGGCGCCTGCGCGAACAGGGCGAGCCGTACGTCCGCGTCCGCGGGGCCGAGGAAGGTACGGACGAAGTGCCAGGGCCCGTCCGGGTCCTCGCGGCAGAACACCGCGTGGCGCCCGCCCTCGCGGGTCACCAGCAGCTCGGCGCGCGGGCCGGCCAGGGCCGGTCCCGCCGCCTCGTCGGACAGCGGGCGGGAGACGACGGTCACCACGGCCCAGCCGCCCGCCCGGGTCCGCTCCACGCAGACCTTGAACCAGCCGTCGGCCCCGTGGACGA
The DNA here is from genome assembly GCF_041862025.1 of Streptomyces sp. AB3(2024). Classification (NCBI taxonomy): domain Bacteria; kingdom Bacillati; phylum Actinomycetota; class Actinomycetes; order Kitasatosporales; family Streptomycetaceae; genus Streptomyces; species Streptomyces sp. AB3(2024). The sequence goes on along the minus strand of NZ_JBGWAB010000053.1, from coordinate 19,788 downwards.
GGATGCCTCCCGCGTCGCCGAAGGCCCCGCCCCGGACGGCGACCCGGGTGCGGACGGTGTGGTCGCCGGCCAGCGTCCGGCCCAGCAGGGGGACGCCGGAGGCCTCGTGGAAGCCCGGCATCGCGAAGAGGTCGGCGCCCCGGTCGGCGCGGATCTCCAGGGTGGCCGCGTCACGGACCGGCACGGCGCCGGGGCCCGAGAACGTCCAGCCGGTGTCGTCGAAGGCGAGGGCGTGTCCCCGGGGCGGGCTCGCGCTCGGAGCGGTCACCGCGGCGGTCAGGGCCGCGGTGACGCCGTCGGGGGCGGGGGTTCTCGCCGCGGCGGCGGGGGCGGTCACGGGGCCGACATCCCGCCGTCGACGCTGATGGCCTGGCCGGTCACGCGGGGCGCCGACGCCAGGTACAGGACCAGCCCGGCGATGTCCTCGGGCGTCTGGAACTCCCGCTGCGGGACCATCGCCCGCATGCGCTCCCAGCACTCGTCCTCGCTCTCGCCGGGGCGGACGAACTCCGAGAGGAGGTAGCGCCACATGTTGGACCGGACGATGCCCGGACAGACGGCGTTGACGCGGATGTTCTCCTTGGCGACCTCCTGGGCGAGGGCGGCGGTGAAGCCGATCACCCCGAACTTGGCAGCGCAGTAGTGCGCCACCTTGGAGAAGCCCGAACGTCCCGAGACCGAGGAGAAGTTGATGATGGAGCCGCCGCCGGAGGCGCGCAGCAGGGGCAGGGCGGCCCGGGAGGAGAGGAAGACTCCGTCGAGGTTGCCGGACACCACGTGCCGGAACTCGGCGAGTTCCATGGTCTCGACCGGGCTGACGTGGGTGACGCCGAAGGCGTTGACGACCGTGTCGAGACGGCCCTCCCGGTCGGCGATCCCCGCGTAGAGCCGGTCCACGGCCTCCTCGTCGGTCGCGTCGACCTCGGCGGCGGTCACGGCCAGGCCCTCGGCGGCGAGCCGGTCGGCCAGCGCGCGGGCCTCGGTGTAACCGGTGACGGCGGTCGAGCGGTAGTGGTTGAACGAGGACGGCAGCCGGTCGGTGTCGGCGGCGACCACCCGGGCGCCCTGGCGGGCGAAGGCCTCGGCCACGGCGGCGCCGATGCCGCGGCCGCCGCCGATGACGAGCGCCACCTGTCCGGTGGGGGCCGGTGCGCGGTCCGTTGTCATGGGGTGACTCCTGTCGGGACGGCGCCCGCCGGGGCGGGCGCGAGGGTGTAGGTCAGCGGGGGCAGGACCAGCGCGTCCAGCAGGCGCGGGAAGGCCCGGTAGTCGGCGAGGTTGCGCTCGGGCGCGGCGACGATGCGGCGCAGGGCCGGGTCGTCGTGGCCGGTGCGCGCGGCGAGGGCGTCGAGGGCGGCGTGGACGGCGTCGTCCCGGCGTTCGAAGAAGTCCCGGAAGAGGGCGGTGGCCGCCGCCGCGTCCGGGGCCGCGCCCGTACGGGGTGCGACGCGCACGGCGCCGGGCAGGATCCGGTCGTGGCCGTCCGGAGCCGGGACCGGCTCTCCGGCGAGGGCCCGCAGGAAGGACGCGTCGGTGTACGGGGCCTCGCCGGGCAGGGCCGCCGGCGCGATGTCGCGCGTGAGCAGTTTCCGTGTCAGGACGTCCTCGTCGACCCGGCCGAGCGGTCCCACGCGGCCCATGTCGAAGGTGCCGTGGACGTCGAGGGTGGTCGGGACGAGGTTGCGGGCGGGGAGCAGTTCGACGGCGGGGCCGACGTCCGCGGCCAGCACGGGCACCCCGTGGGCCAGGGCCTCCAGGACCACCCTGCCGAGGGTCTCCCGTGAGGCGGTGCTCGGGAAGAGCAGGACGTCGATCCCGTCGAAGAAGGCGGGGAGCTCCTCCTGGGGGCGGATTCCCTCCATGCGCACGGCTTCCGGGGGGATCCCGGCCCGGCCCAGCGCGGCGTGCACGGCGGCGGTCTCCCAGCGGGCGTCGTTGGGCTTGCCCGCGCAGACCAGGGTGACGGCGCCGTCCGAGGCGCGGTGGCACCGGGCGAACACCGACACGACCTGGTCGAAGTTCTTGGCGAGCGAGAGCGCTCCCAGATAGCCGATGCGCAGAGGTGCCCCGGCGGGCGGGAGGGGCCGCGGTTCCCGTCGGGGCAGCCGGTCCAGCATGGGGTAGGCCACGGCGGATCCGGCGTCGGTCACGGACGGGAAGTTCGCGCGGAACAGCCGGCGCGTGTACTCGGTCGGGAACAGGGCCAGGTCACCGGGCCGCACCAGCGGGGCGCACAGCTCCTCCTGGGCCCAGTAGCCCGACCAGAGGGCGGTGTGGGCCTCGCGGACGATCCGGAAGCGGCCTGCGCGCAGCGCGCGCCAGTGGTGGTAGAGGAAGGCGTACGGGCCCGAGCCGGCGTACACCACGTCGTCCTCGCCCAGTCGGGCGACGCAGTCGGGGCCCCCGGTCAGGTCGTGCAGGGTGACGGAGCCGCGCCGGGCGAGGAGGCGGGACATCTCGCGGTGCATGAGGATCGCGCCGTCGACGATGCCGTCGGCTCGCGGCGCCCGGTAGTCATGCGTATGCAGGCGCATGGCCGGACCCCTCCCGGTTCTCCAGCAGCCGGGCGAGCCGTTCGCGCAGCAGTCCGGGGCTCATGCCGTGCAGGGGCAGCTGGTGCCTGTGCACGCGGGTGGCGATGTCCCGGCGGACGGCGTGCACTTCGACGGGCAGCAGGTGCCGGGCGCGCAGGCGCTCCCCGAAGCCGCTGCCGGCTCCGTTGTACTCGACGCTCAGGATGCGGCGCGAGCGTGCGAGGACGTCCAGTACGGCGGGGTCGAGCCGGGGGTCGAGCGCGGCGCAGTGCAGGTGGGGCAGGCCCACGTCCCGGTTGGCGGCCTCCACGAGGACGCCCGCGTAGCCGAAGGTGACGACGGTGGCGTCGATGGTGGCGGGTCCGTCGCCGGGCCGGGTGAGCCAGACGCCGCCGTCGATGTCGGCCGAGCAGTCCCGGGACGGCGGCTCGAACGCGGCGTCGATCATGCTGACGACGTGGGTGGTGGCCGGGTCCCGGGCGAGCCGGTCCAGGCAGGCCTGGAACTCGCCGGCGGTGACCGGCTCGTAGACGCGGGTGTGCAGCAGCAGCCCGAGGAGGTTGGTCGCGTTGTGGGCGCCGCCCCACGCGCCCCAGCTGCGTCCGGCCAGGACGAGGAGGTTGCGGACACTGGTGGTGGCCTCGGTGAGCATGCTCAGCGAGTCCATGTAGTACATGGCGTCGGTGGCGACGACCTTGGTGAGGTGGTCGGGCAGGGAGAGGGTCATCCCGACGGTCAGGGTCTCGGCGAGACCGGTGTTGGTGTACGGCACGTGTCCGGCCAGTCCGAACCGGGCGGCCATGTCGGGTGTGAACACGGCCAGTTCGCGCCCGGTGCGCTCGCGGTGGGCGCCCAGCATCCGCCCGGCGGTCGAGGCGAAGGACACGGGCCGGCCGGGGGCCGGGCGGGCCGCGCCCGCGTCCGCCGGTTTGAAGCTGTGGTCCCCCTTGCGGGTGCGGCACACGAGCGCGGCCGCTCCGGGGCGGGCGAGGAGCTCGCCGAGGGCCGCCTCCACGGCCCCGTCGTCGCAGCCGTCCACCTCCACGAGGGTCCCCAGATAGGCGGCCAGGTAGGCGGTGTTGAGCGGCCTGGCCAGTGGTTCGATGCCCTTGCCGTTGGCGTCGACGACGAGGAGCAGGTTCGTCAGTCCCGCGTCGTGCGCGAAGCGCAGTGCCTCGAAGGCGGCCCCCTCGTGGAGTTCGCCGTCCCCGGCGAGGCAGACGACCTTGCGGTCGGAGCCGCCGCGCGCGAGCTCCCAGGCGAGACTGACCGCCTGCGCCACACCGACGCCGAGGCTGTAGCGCATGGTGGCGCGGAAGCCCAGGTCGCGGTGGACGACGCCGGTGAGGCCGCCCTGGTGGAGGGTGGCCAGGGGGGCGAAGGGCAGGGTTCCGCGTACGTAGTGTTCGGCGTAGAAGGCCGGGGCGATGTGGCCGCGGCCGACGACGAGTTCGGCCGGACCGTCGCCGGTGCCGTCCGCGCCGCTGTCCGCGCCGCTGACCGCGCTGCCGCCGTCGTCGACGAGGCCGTGGGCGAAGCAGGCGCGGACCAGGGCCAGTGAGGACAGGTTGCTCTGGAGGTTGCCGGAGCCCGCGATCTCGTGCATCCGCAGCAGGACCTCGGCACTGTCCGTGTAGAGGCGTCGGGGCACCCGTGCGGCGACCTCGCGCAGATCGTCCAGGAGCCTGCCGCCGTCGCGGCCCCGGCGCTCCATCTCGCGTAACTCCTGCTCGACGACCTGCCGTTCGGCGGGCGTGAGGCGGGGCAGTGCCTCGTGGGCGGGGGCGGCGAACGCCGCGTGGAGGTCGTTCACCGGCCGGCTCCGCGGACCTCGTCGAGCGCCTCGCCCAGGATCCCCAGGATCTCGTCGACCTCCGCCGGGGTGGTGACGAACGCGGGGGCGAGGACCACCCAGTCGTCCTGCCCCCGGATGATCAGGCCGCGGCGCAGACAGGCCGAGGCCACCCGCTCGCCGAGGCGTTCGGCGCCCTCGGCGGCGGCGCCGGTGAGCTTGACCCCGTAGAGGAGGCCGACGGCGCGCAGGGTGGCTCCGTGGGCCTCGGCGAGGGCGCGGAGCCGGGGCTCGGTGTACGCGGCCAGCTCGGCGATCCGCTCCTGGTAGCCGCCCTCGCGGAACAGGGTGACGGCGGCGAGTCCGGCGGCGGCGGCCAGCGGATTGGCGGCGTAGGTGTGGGAGGGGGCGAAGGACACCGGCCCGCCGGTCTCGCCGAGCGCCTCGGCGACGTGCCCGGCCATCAGGACGGCGGCCAGGGGCGCGTACCCGCCGGAGATGCCCTTGCCGACGCAGAGGATGTCGGGGGTCACCCCGAAGGTCTGGGCGGCGAAGGGCGCTCCGGTGCGGCCGAATCCGGTGACGATCTCGTCGAAGACGAGCAGGACGTCGTGGCGGTCGCAGACCTCGCGGACCCGGGCGAGGTAGTCGTCCGGCGCGATGGCCATGCCGCGCAGGTGGATGACGGGTTCCATGACGATCGCCGCCACCGAGTCGGGCCCCTCGGCCTCGATGGTCCGCTCGATCATGGACGCGGCGAGGGCCCCCGACTTCTCCGGCGGGACGTCCCAGAAGGACTCCAGGCAGTCCGGCGGCCACACGTGCACGATGCCCGGGAGGCCGGGACCGAACCGGGTGACGTCGGGCCGTCCGGTGAGGGAGAGGGAGCCGAAGGTGGCCCCGTGGTAGCCGTGGTAGTAGCTGAGGACCTTCACCTTGCCGGGGTTGCCGCGGGCGCGGTGGTGGAGCCTGGCGAGGCGCATCGCGGCCTCCACGGCCTCCGATCCGCCGTTGACGAGCTTGGCGGCCGTGATGCCGGGGGGCGCCAGGTCGACGAGGGCCCGCGCCAGTTCCAGGGCGGCGCGGTTGGTGCCGTGCAGGGGCGGGTTGAAGGGCAGGGTCCGCAACTGCCGGGTCACGGCGCCGACGATGGGCTCGCAGTCGTAGCCGAAGCAGGTCACGAAGACGCCGGAGAGCGCGTCGAGGTAGCTGCGGCCGGCCGCGTCGGAGAGACGGATGCCCTTGGCGGACTCGAAGAGCAGGGACTCCGACGAGTGCGGCACCTCGAAGCAGAAGGCCGACAGGTCGTCGGGCCAGGAGGAAGCGGGGTCCGATGGTGTGGTGGTGGTCGTCATGTACGGCTCCTTCGGGTGAGGGGACGGGGGTGCGCGGGCACGCCGGGGCGGCCCGGCGGGGGGCGGCGGTGGGTACGGGGTGGCGGCGGAGGCGGTCAGCCGGCCGCGGCGGCGCTGAGCAGCCGGTGGACGGCGAGTCTTCGCGCCGGTGACAGCAGCTCGAAGTAGGCGAGCCACTGGGGGGTCAGGATGCCCCGGTCGAGGATGTCCTTGGCGATGTCCACGATGACCGGCAGCGAGTGCGCCATCAGGAGGGGCATGAGGAGCACCTCGTCCCCGGGCTTCAGCAGCCCGCGGCCGCGGCCGGTGCGCAGGAAGCGGGCGAGGACGTCGCGGGCGGCGCCGGTGTCGGCGCCGCAGGCGAGGACCGCCGTGTCGGCGGTCCAGGCGAGGTCGAGGAGGCGGTCGGCCACCTGGAGGTTGTCGAAGTCGAGGACGGCCAGCACGCGGGCCGCGCCGCGCTCGGAGAGCAGGAAGTGGTGGACGTGCAGGTCCCCGTGGACGACGGAGGGACGGCCGGCGGCGGTCGGCAGCGGCCGGGACAGGGACCTCAGCAGCGGCGCGGAGGCGGCGAGTTCGCGCAGGACGCGGGCTGCGGCACGGTGCCAGCGGTCCGCTCCGCGCTCGGCCCGGGGCAGCAGGCGCCGCTCGGCGTCCTGGAGGGCGGCCGGCCAGTGCTCCTCCTCCACCATGAGGGGCAGGTGTACGGTGGCCAGCTTGCCGGTCAGGTCCGGGGGGAGGGTGTCCAGCGCGGCCCTCAGGGCCAGCCCGGCGGCGACGATGGCGTCGGCCTGCTCGCGGCCCCCGCTCGCCCGCGCCCCGGGGCTGTGGGGCGACAGCTCGCACAGGATCCCGTCGTGCCGGACCGCCGGCCGGCCGTCGGCGGCCGGGACGACGGGCAGGACGGGCACGCCCCGCCGGGAGCAGTGGGCGAGGACCCGGGCCTTGAGGGCGGGGAAGTTCCCGGGCCGGGCGGCCTCGGTGTTCAGCTGCACCTTCAGCACGTGGTCCGCGCCGGGCCCCGCGACCCGCCACAGCCCCGCGGTGTGGGTGAGCGGGGCCGCGCCCCCGACGGTGAGCGGGACCGGTCCGGCGACACCCCACGCGTCGCCCCAGTGGGTGGCGAGGACGTGGCGCACCCACTCCACCGTTCCGGCCGGGGCGGCAACGGTCATCGGCTTTCCTTCCGTTCCTGGGACGTGCGGGTCTCCCGGGAGAAACCGGTCTCCGCGGCACATCGGGTCGTCGATGCGGCCGGGGCACTCGATGCACGGGGTGTCGATGCACCCCACAGCTTTCCTGGAGAACTGTCCCGGACGCGGCTAAGGCAGCCGTCACGATTCCCTCGCGCCCAACCGGAGCCCCGCTCAAACAGGTTGCGCCGAACCGGCACACCCCTCCGGCCACCCGGGACCGAAACCGCCGGCGGTGGGGGCGTTCCGGTCACCAACAGGGGTGCGTCCCCCGGCCCGGGACGACCCGCGCCACACCTGCGGTGGATCTACGACTCGGGCCCCCGGGCCCGGTCGGCCCGATCACGGGGTATCGCCGTCCGCAGGTCCTTCGCGAGGACGACGCTGTCGTAGTTGGTGACGTCCCACCGCCACGTGCCCGTACGCGTGTAGCCGCGTCGGCGGTACCAGTCGACGAGCTCCGTCGCTCGCGCGGAGGTGTCGATGACGGCCCGCGTCGATCCGAGAGCGGTGATCCGTGACTCGGCCAGCGCGAGCAGCCGGTGTCCGAGTCCGGTGCCCCGTTGCGACGGGTCGACCGCCAGTTGCCAGAAGGAGCCCGCGCCCGCGGGCGCCGGGTACCCGGCGGGAGTGGTGTGAGGGGCCGACACGGTGACGGTGCCGAGCAGTTCGTTCCCGTTCACGGCGACCCAGCACTCGCCCTTGCTCAGGCGGTGCCGCGTGTCCCTGGGCGTTTGGTAGGAGGCGAAGAAGACCCGTCCGGCGGCGGCGTGGTCCGCGTAGGCGCGATGGAGGAGGTGAGTCAGGTCCTCCACCGAATCACCGTGGAGGAAGCGCCTGACCTGCGTGACCGCCGACGGATTCGGTTGTGTCGAGTCGATGTCCATCCACGCAGTCAAGCGCACGCGTCCGGCAGGCCCGGTCCCGCCGCCCTCGGATCCGCCGGCACCCTCCTCCTCGGCCGCAGGACCTACGACGGCTTCGCCGGTGCCCGGCCCCGCCGGCCACACCGAGGCCGGGGCCCACCTCCCGCGCCACGACGACCCACAGTAGATGAACCTTCAATTGTCCTGCCCGGCAGTCGAGTTGGCCGGATCCCGAGATGACCGGCGCGGCGCCCGCATGGCATGATCAACCCTCAGATTACTTACGAGTAACACCTGCTACCCCGATCTGAAGGTCACACCTACGTGCGCACGCTCACCCGACGCCTCCTGCTCCCCGGCCTGACCACCCTGGCGCTCGCCGCCACCGGCTGCTCCTCGACACCGCACACCGGCGCGGTCGCCGAGGCGGGAGGCTCCCCCACCACCACGTCACAGGGCGACGGCACCCAGCAGCTGACCGTGGACGCCGCCCCGCAGGGGTCCGCCGCGCCGTCCGCCATCGCCCGCACCCGGACCGGCCAGACACAGCCCGAGAAGTCCTCGCTGAAGGTCGCCTCCTACGACAAGGCCAGCGGACGGGCCGTCATATCCAAGGCCCCGCAGGGGCCCGGCGGTTCCCCGACCCACTCCCCCACGCCCGACCAGCCCGTCGCCGTCGGCGACGTCATCGCCAGCGCCCCGGCGCCCGGCGCCCCGGACGGCCTGCTCGCGAAGGTCACCGAGGTCGTCAAGAAGACCGACAGCGGCACCGAGGTGAAGACCGCCTCCACGACCCTGGCCTCCGTCCTGAAGGACGACAAGGCCGACGGCAAGGTCCCGGTCGACCCCGCCACGGTCGCGGTCGAGCCCCTGATGAAGGGCGTCACCGTCTCCTGGGCCAAGGGCGGGGGCCTGCGCTCCGGCCCCAACAGCGCGAAGCTGCCCCTCGGCAACCTCCGCCTCGACGTCAACGCCGCCGTCGACACCGCCGAGGGCGCTCCCGTCTCGGCAGGAGCCTCGGTGTCCGGCTTCGTCCAGCTGGCCCCCGAGGTGGAGTTCTCCTACGAGGGCACCAAGGGCGCCGGTGCCCTCCCGCACTCCGCCTTCCTCGGCATGAGCGGCGACTGGTCCTCCCAGTGGGAGCTCAAGGGCCGCGCCGCCGCGAGCACGGGAGCGCCCAAGCGCATCCCGTTCGCCAAGCTGCACAGCTCCCCCGTCATCCAGGTGGGCCCGGTGCCCGTCGTCGTCAACCTCGACCTCACCTGCTACGTCCAGGTGGAGGCGGACGGCCGGGTCACCCTCGACGTCCGGCAGGACGTCAAGGGTGACTTCCGCGTCGGCGGGAGCTACGCCACGGGCAAGGGCTGGACCCCGGTCAGCACGTCGGCCGTGCAGAGTTCCCCGGTGAAGGCCGAGGTCACCGCGGCCGGAACGGTCAAGGCCGCGCTCGGCGCGGAGGCCTCCGTCGGCCTGTACGGGGTGGTGGGCGTCGGCGCCGACTTCGCCCCCTACCTGCGCGGCGAGGCCGACGCCAAGGCGAGCGCGTCCACGGACGGCAAGACCTCGGCGACCGCCTCCTGGGCACTGCACGGCGGCTTCGACCTGAGCGGCCAGCTCCACCTCGGGCTGTCGCTGTTCGGCACGCCGGTCATGGACCGCCGCATCCCGCTCGGCACCCTCCACCGCGAGTGGCCCCTGGCGAGCGGACGGGCCGGCCTCTGACCGGACGCGGCCGCCACGACCGGCCGCCCCCCCCGGGGGGGGGGGGGGGGGGGGGGGGGGGGGGGGGGGGGGGGGGGGGGGGGGGGGCGCGGGGCGGGGGGGGGGGGGGGGGGGGTGGGCGCGACCCCCGCCCCCCCCGCCCCCCCCCCGCCCCGCCCCCCCCCCCCCGGCCCGGGGGGGGCGCGCGCCGGCGGCCCCGCCCCCCGCGCGCCGCCCCCCCCGGCCCCGGGGGAGGAATGACGCACCCCGGCCCGCGCGCCCCCGGCCCGGTACCGCGCCGGGCGGGGATCCTGACCGGGGAGGCGGCGGGCGCGCGGGCGCCGGCCCGTACGAACCCTGGAGCGCTGAGCACGCATGAGCAGCAACCCCGCCAACGGGCCCGCCGTCTCGCGGCGGGAGTTCGACGCGCTCTTCGAGGCGGTCCGTACGTGGGGCCGCTGGCCCGGGCCCGACCGCGGCGCGTGGAACCGGGTGACCGCGGACCACGTGCGCGGGGCCACGGCCCTGGTCCGGTCCGGCACCGTCGTCCCGATGGGGCGCCCCTGGGACACCCGCCCCGGACCGGACAACACCAAGCCCGCCCTGCACCACATGTCCGACCTCGGCGACGTGGAGGCCCCGGAACCGTCCGCGTACAAGGACTTCCTCGCCGCGGACTACCACGGCAAGAGCGTGACCCACCTCGACGCCCTGTCCCACCTCGCCTACCGGGGGCGGCTGTACGACGGCCGCGACGCGCGCGCGTCCATCGGCGCCGGGGGCGCCCGCTTCGGCTCGGTGCAGGCGCTCGGCCCGCTCGTGACCCGCGGCGTGCTCCTCGACCTGCCCGCCGTCCTCGGGGTCGATTGGCTGGAGCCCGGCCGGGCGGTGCACGCTCCGGACGTGGTCGCCGCGGAGCGGGCGCTCGGCGTCACGCTCCGTGACGGGGACGCGGTACTGCTGCGCTCGGGCCGCTTCCGCCGGCGCCGGGAGCGCGGCCCCTGGGACTGTGGCGCGGCGAGCGCGGGCTGGCACGTGGACGCCCTGCCGCTGCTGGCCGAACGGGGCGTCTGCCTGCTCGGCGCCGACGGGGACAGCGACGTACGGCCGTCACCGGTCGAGGGCGTGCACTCGCCCGTGCACACCCTGGCGATCACCGCCATGGGCGTGCCCCTGCTGGACAACCTCGACCTCGAAGCGCTCTCCGCCGCGTGCGCCGGGGCGGGCCGGTACGCGTTCCTGCTCGTGGTGACCCCGCTGAACGTCCCCGGCGGCACGGGCTCGCCCGTCAACCCGGTCGCGGTCCTGTGAGGCCCGGGGCCCGCCGATCGCTCCACACCCGCACCAGCCCTAAAATGTGAGGAATATACTCAAATCGGGTGATCGAGAGCGTTCCGGCGAGGGGATGTGGTGCAGATGGGGGTGGTGGGAGACCGCATCGGCCCCGTGCTTTCCCGTGATCGTTTTCTGCACGGCGAGACGGTCGAGTCGGTCGAAGGGGACGTGCGGGGCGAAATCCTGAGCTCCTGGGAGCGCTGCCGGCTGCTGGGCCTGTCCCCGGACCGGCCGGACCTCCCGTTCACCGAGGACTTCGACCCGGACGGCCCCCTCGTCCGGGCCGCCACCCCCGTGCTCGACCGACTCCAGTCGATCTTCACGGGGAGCCGGATGAACATCTGCCTCGCCGACGGGCACGGTGTCGTACTGGAGCGCCGCTTCGGGGACAAGTCCCTGCCCCGCCGCCTCGCGCCGATCCAGACCGTCCCCGGCTTCGTGTTCGCCGAGCAGGTCGCGGGGACCAACGGCATCGGCCTCACCCTCGCCGAGCGGGGCCTCGTCCAGGTCTACGGCGCCGAGCACTTCGCCGAGCGCTCCCAGTCGAGCGCCTGCACCGCCATTCCCGTACGCGACCAGCTCAGCGGGCACATCGAGGGCGTGCTGTGCCTCGGCTACCCCTACACCGACGCGGACCCGGCACTGGTCCCGCTGGTGCGCAGGGCCGCCGAGGCCGTCGAACGGCGCCTGATGGAACAGAGCTCGGCGCGGGAGCGCGGACTGCTCCACGCCTACCTGGAGGCAGGGCTGCGCGCCGCCCGCAACGGCATGGACCCCCACAACGGCTCCTCGCTCGCCATGGCCGAGCTGCTCCAGAGCGAGCTGGACCAGTCCGACCGGTCGATCCTGAAGGAACGGGCCACGGAGCTGATGTCCTCGGCCCGGCGGGCCGCCACCGAGGTACCCCTCTCCCACGGCCGGTCGGTGACCCTGGTGAGCCGCCCCGTCACGAGCTCCTCCGGGGTGGAGGGGATCGTCATCGAGGCGCTCATCCCCGAGGACACGGAACGCCACGCCCCCGCCCCGCCCCACGCGAACCCCGCCGGACTCTCCCCCGCACCCTCACCCGCCGCCGGCATGGTCCGGGGCCTGGTCCTGGTCGGCGAACCGGAGGTGGGCCGGTACGCCGTCGCGGCGCGGCGCCGGCTGGAACTGCTGGCCGAGGCCGGCAACCGCATCGGCACCACCCTGGACGTGGACCGCACCGCCCGGGAACTGGCCGAGACGGCGGTCCCGCGCCTGGCCGACTTCGTCACCATCGACGTGCCCGAGGCCGTGCTGCGCGGCGAGGAGTCCCCCAATCCGACCGCCGAGATGCGCCGCACGGTGGTCCACGGCATCCGCGAGGACTGCCCGTTCTACCCGGTCGGCTCGCAGGTGACCCTGCATCCCACCACGCCCCACATGCGCTGCATGACCACCGGGCAGCCGGTGCTGGAGCCCGATCTGAAGGCCGCCTTCGGCTGGATCGCCCAGGACCCGGCGCACGCCGAGCTGCTGCTCGCCCACAACATCCATTCCCTCATCACCGTCCCCCTGCTCGCCCGGGGCGTCCTCCTGGGCATCGTCTGCTTCTACCGCTCGCAGGATCCCGCGCCCTACGGCGACGACGACCGGGCACTGGCCAAGGAACTCGCCGCCCGCGCCGCCCTCTGCATCGACAACGCCCGGCGCTACACGCGCGAGCACACCCTGGCCCTGTCCCTGCAGCACAGCCTGCTCCCGCGGGGCCTGCCCGAACAGGGCGCCGTCGAGGTCGCCCACCGCTACCTGCCCTCCGAGGCCGGGGTGGGCGGCGACTGGTTCGACGTCATCCCCCTGTCCGGCACCCGCGTCGCCCTCCTCGTCGGCGACGTCGTCGGCCACGGACTGCACGCCGCCGCCACCATGGGCCGGCTGCGCACCGCCGCCCGCAACTTCGCCGAACTGGAACTCGCCCCCGACGAACTCCTCACGCACCTGGACAACCTCATGGTGCGGCTCGACCGGGAGGAGGGCGGGGACGCGCCCGGCGCCGGGAGCACCGGCATCGTCGGCGCCACCTGCCTGTACGCCATCTACGACCCCACCTCGCAGCAGTGCACCGTCGCCCGCGCCGGCCACCCCCCGCCCGCCCTCGTACTCCCCGACGGCAGCGTCTCGCTCCTCGACCTGCCCGCCGGTCCCCCGCTCGGCCTCGGCGGCCTGCCCTTCGAGTCGGCGGAGATCACCCTCCCCGTCCACAGCCAGCTGGTCCTGTACACCGACGGGCTCATAGAGGACCGCCACCGCGACATCGACACGGCCCTCGACCAGCTGCGCGGGGCGCTGGCCCACCCCGACCGCGCCCCGGAGGACACCTGCCGGGCGGTCCTGGATGCCGTGGCCCCCGAGCACCCCGCTGACGACATCGCACTGCTCGTCGCGCGCACCAACGCGCTGCCCGCCGACCGGATCGCCTCCTGGGACCTGGATCCCGATCCGGCCCTCGTCGGCCAGGTCCGGGCCGCCGCGATGGAGCAGTTGGACCGGTGGGGGCTGGAGGAATCCTCCTTCGCCACTGAATTGCTGCTCAGCGAGCTGGTCACGAACGCCGTCCGCTACGGGAGCGCACCCATCCGGGTCCGCCTGATCCACGACCGGACCCTGATCTGCGAGGTGCACGACGCGAGCAACTCCGCTCCCCGCATGCGCCACGCGGCCTCCACCGACGAGGGCGGCCGCGGCCTGTTCCTCGTCGCCCAGCTCGCGCAGGCCTGGGGGACCCGCTACACCACCGGCGGGAAGGTGATCTGGGCCGAGTGCGCCCTGGACGCCGCGTGACCGGCGCCGCCGGTCCGCCACCCGCCGGGTCCCGGCCCCGCCGGGTCCCGGCATTCGTCCCGGCATTCAGAGGGGGTAAATACCGTAGATACCGTAGATACCGTTATATATCGGCATAGAATCCCCCATGTAGTCGGGAACACCTCGGAGGCCGACCCCCGGAGAAGTCTGTGCATGACGCTCCCGACACACCACCGGGCAGCCCGCCCCCGCGCTCCGGCGGAGCGCCCCCGTCCCCGCCCCTCGTCCGTATCCGCGGGCTCGGCAAGCGGTTCGGCGGAACCCGCGCGCTCGACTCCGTCGACCTCGACATCCACCGGGGCGCCGTCCTCGCCCTGCTAGGCCCCAACGGCGCCGGCAAGTCCACCCTCATCAAGGTGCTCGCGGGGGTCCACCACGCCGACGAGGGCGAGGTGACGGTGGCGGGGCACCCGCTCGGCTCCCACGCCGCGACCAGGAACATGTCCTTCATCCACCAGGACCTCGGCCTCGTCGAGTGGATGACGGTGGCCGAGAACATCGCCCTGGGCACCGGCTACCCGCGCCGCGGGGGACTCATCTCCTGGCGGCGGACCCGGGAGGGCTGCGCCCGGGCCCTGCGCCTGGTCGCCGGACACCTGGACGCCGACACCCCGGTCCGCGCCCTCGCCCCCGCCGAACGCTCGCTCGTCGCCATCGCCCGCGCCCTGGCCACCCGCGCGGAGCTGATCGTCCTCGACGAGCCGACCGCCACCCTCCCCGCGGCGGACTGCGCACGGCTCTTCGACGTCCTGCACGCCCTGCGCGACCAGGGCCACGGCATCCTCTACGTCAGCCACCGGCTGGACGAGGTGTACCGGGTCGCCGACACCTTCGCCGTCCTGCGCGACGGCCGCGTCGTCGACCGGGGCCCGCTCGACGGGCACAGCCCCGCCCGGCTCGTGCGCGCCATCGTCGGCCGCGAGGAAGCCGCCCACAGGCCCGTCGCCGTCCCGGCGGCGGGCCCGCCCCTGCTGCGCCTGGACCGCGTCACGACGACGGCCGCACGGGAGGTCAGCCTGGAGCTGCGGGCCGGCGAGGTCCTCGGCATGGTGGGCCTGACCGGCGCCGGCCACACCGACCTGGGCCGGGCCCTCGTCGGCGCCCGGCCGCTGCTCGGCGGGCGGATCCTGCTCGACGGCCGCCCGTACCGTCCCGGTACGGTCCGCGCCGCCCTCGCCCGCGGGGTCGCCCTCGTCGCGGGCGACCGCCAGGGGGAGGGCTGCGCCGCCGCGCTGACGGTACGGGAGAACTTCCTGGCCAACCCCCGGTCCGCCGGGGTCCCGGCATGGCGCTGGACGAGCCCGCGGCGGGAGCGCGCCGAGGCCGCGGCCCTGATCGAGCGGTTCTCGGTGCACCCCCGCGACAGTGAGGTGCCCATCGCCACCCTGTCGGGCGGGAACCAGCAGAAGGTCATGGTCGGCCGGTGGCTCCGGGGGAGGCTGCGGCTGCTCGTCCTCGAAGAGCCCACCGCCGGCGTGGACGTCGGGGCCAAGGCCACGGTCCACCGGCTGCTCGACGACGCGCTGGCCTCCGGTCTCGCGGTCCTGCTCGTCTCCACCGATTTCGAGGAGGTCGCGGGCGTGTGCCACCGCGCTCTGGTGTTCGTCCGCGGGACCGTGGGCGCCGAGCTGACCGGCCCGGGCCTCACGGTCGCCGAACTCACCCGCACCGCCTCGGCCATGCCCCCCGTCACCGGCCCCGGGACGACCCGATGACCTCCTCCGCCCCGTCCCGGCCCCTCCTCGACCGCCTGCGCGGGCACCACATCGGGGCGTACGGCCTCCCCGCCCTCGCGGCCCTGCTGTTCCTCGCCTTCTCCCTCGCCCTGCCCTCCACCTTCCCCACCCGGGACACCGTCTCCTCGATCCTCTCCAACCAGTCGATCCCCGCCGTCCTCGCGCTCGGCGCGACCGTCCCCATCGCCGCCGGGAAGTTCGACCTGTCGATCGGCTACGGTCTCGGCCTGGCGCACGTCATGGTGCTGGACCTGATCGTGAGCGACGCCTGGCCCTGGCCGCTCGCCTGCCTCGTGGTGGTGGCCGGGGCCGCGGCCATCGGCGCCCTCAACGGGGTCATCGTCGAATTCGGGCGGATCGACTCCTTCATCGCCACGCTCGGCACCGGCAGCATGATGTACGCCGTCACCGGCTGGATCACCGACGGTGCCCGGATCGTGCCCGGCCCGCAGGGCCTGCCCGCCGCCTTCACCGGACTCTACGACTCCCGCTTCCTGGGCCTGCCGCTGCCCGCGTACTACGTCCTGGCCGTCGCGGGCACCCTCTGGGTGGTGCTGGAACGGCTGCCGCTGGGCCGCTACCTGTACGTGATCGGCTCCAACCCGCGCGCCGCCGGCATCATCGGCATCCCCACCCAGCGCTACTCCGTCTACGCCTTCGCCGGATCGGGCCTGCTCTTCGGCTTCGCCGGAGTGCTGCTCGCCGCGCAGCAGCAGACCGGCAACCCGAGCGTCGGACTGGAATACCTGCTGCCCGCCTTCGTCGGCGCCCTGCTCGGTTCCACCACGATCAAGCCCGGCCGCGCCAACGCCCTCGGGACCGTGGTCGCCGTCGCCGTCCTCGCCATCGGCCTGGCCGGCATCGGCCAGCTCGGCGCCCGGTTCTGGGCCACTCCGCTGTTCAACGGCGCCACCCTGCTCATCGCCGTCGGCCTGGCCGGCTACTCCGCGCGCCGCCGTTTGCGGGCCGGAGCCGACGCGCCCCGTCACCCGTAGAGCCAGAACCCGTCGCGGCACATCGCGACCCGTCGTACGCGCACCCGTGTCAGGAGCACCGTGCAAGCCAACCACCAGGCCACCCTCACCGCCGCGGCCCTGCTGAGCGCGGCCCTCACCCTCCTCTCCGGCTGCGGGGGCGGTCCGTCGGCGGGCGGCGGGCCGTCCTCCCCCGGGCCCTCCGCCAAGGGCTGCCCCGCCGCCCTCGCGCAGGCCGGGGCCGCCGTCCGGCGGGCCGAGAACACCGACGCGACCTGGACCGGCCCCACCAGTGGGCCCGCGGCGGTACCCGGCAAGACCCTCGTCTACGTCGCCCAGACCATGACCAACCCCGGGGTCGCGGGCGTCGCGAAGGGCGTCGGGGAGGCGGCGGACGCCATCGGCTGGAAGGTCCGGGTGATCGACGGCGGAGGCACTCCCGCGGGCATCCAGGCGGCCCTCAGTCAGGCCGTCACCCTCAGGCCCTCGGGCATCGTCATCGGCGGCTTCGACCCCGGACTGACCTCCCAGCAGGTGGCGCAGGCGCGGGCCGCGCACATTCCGCTCGTCGGCTGGCACGCGGTGGGCTCCCCCGGCCCGAGCGAGAGCGCCGGCCTCTTCACCAACGTCACCACGAAGGTGGAGGGCGTGGCCCGGATCAGCGCCGACTGGATCATCGCCCGCTCCCGCGGCAACGGCGGGGTCGTCGTCTTCACCGACGACTCGATCCCCTTCGCCCGGAACAAGGCCGAACTGATCAAGAAGCAGCTCGCCACCTGTCCCGGCGTGCGGCTCCTGGCGTACGAGAACATCCCCATCCCCGACGCCGGAAGCCGCACCCCCCAGGAGGTCTCCTCCCTCCTGGCCCGCTTCGGGAACCGGTGGACGGATTCCGTCGCCATCAACGACCTCTACTTCTCGGACGCCGCCCCGGCCCTGCGCGCGGCCGGCGCACCGGGTTCGGGGCCCCCCTTCAACATCGGCGCGGGCGACGGCGACCCCTCCGCGTTCCAGCGGATCAACAGCGGGCAGTTCCAGGCGGCCACCGTCCCCGAGCCGCTGTCCCAGCAGGGCTGGCAGATCGTCGACGAGTTCAACCGCGCCTTCGCCGGCCGGCCCGCCAGCGGGTACGTCGCCCCCGTCCACATCGCCACCGCCGCCAACAGCCGTGGCGTCACGTCCTGGGACCCGGCCGGCTACCGCGAGGCGTACCGGCGGATCTGGGCCCCTCCCGGTTCGTGACCGCCCCCTCCCCGTCCGCCCGACGCTCGCGCGGGGGGCGCGCCGCCGCAATGTTCGGGGAACGTACGGGGGGCGGCGCGCCCGCCGGGCGGCCGGGGCCGCGCGGTTAGCATCGGCGGGGTTCGCCGCGCGTGAGGGGAAGTGATGACGGAGTCCAGGGGCCTCGTACTGGTCGTCGAGGACGAGCGGCACATCGCCGACGTCCAGCGGCTCTACCTGGCGCGGGAGGGCTTCGGCGTGCACGTCGAGGCCGACGGGACCGCCGGGCTCGCCGCCGCGCGGCGGATGCACCCGGTGGCGATCGTGCTGGACATCGGCCTGCCGGGGCTGGACGGCATCGCCTTCTGCAAGGCCCTGCGGGACGCCGGCGACTGGACGCCGGTCCTGCTGGTCACCGCGCGCGGCGAGGAGGCCGACCGGATCCTCGGCCTCGAACTGGGCGCCGACGACTACCTGACGAAGCCGTTCTCGCCCCGCGAACTGGTCGCCCGGGTCAAGACGGTCCTGCGCAGGGCGGCCGGGCCGCCGGTCCGGCCGGCCGGGACCGTGGGCCGGCTCGGCCTGGATCCGGTCAGCCGCACCGTCCGCCGCGACGGCGAACCCGTCGAGCTCACCACCACCGAGTTCAACCTGCTGGCACACCTGTTCCGGCACCCGGGGCAGGTCTTCACCCGGGAACAGCTGCTGGCGCAGGTGTGGGGGTACCCCGGCTACCGCGACACCCGGATGGTCGACGTGTTCGTGTCGCAGTTGCGGGCCAAGCTGGGGGACGCGAGCCCGATCCGCACGGTCCGCGGCGTCGGCTACAGCGCGACGGATCCCCGTACGTGAAGCGGCCCCGCCCCCGCCGCGGCTCGCTGGCCCGCAACATCGTGGTGCTGACCACCGCGGTGGCCGCACTCGCGGTGGCGCTGACGGGGCTGGTCGCCTGGCAGAGCGCCGCGCACGCTTCCGAGCGGCGCGAGCGCGGCCAGCTGGCGCGTCAGGCCACGGTGCTCGGCCGGCTGCCCGTCCTGTCGCAGACGCTGTTCAACGGCGCCCAGGCGCTGGGCGGGCCGAACGGGGTGGAGCTCGCGGTGATCTCCGCCGACGGGAGGGTGGGCGGCGGCGCCACCCCGGCCGTGGGCCTGGCCGTGAAGGCGGCCCTGCTCGCCGGCGAACCCGTCTCCACCACCGCCGTCCTGGGCGGTCAGGACGTGCTGCTGGTGGGGCGGCCGGGCGTGGGCGGCGGCGCGGTCGTCCTCACCGAGCCGTACGCGGTCGTCACGCGGAACACGAACGAGATCCGGCGCAGCGTGATCGTGCCGCTGGTCGTCGGCATGCTCGGCGCGGCCCTGGCCGGAGCGCTCATGGCGCGCCGCATCGCCCGTCCGCTCGTGAAGGCCGCGCGGGTCGCGCACCGGCTCGCCGACGGCGAGCGGGGCGTACCGGCGCCGGTCGACGGGCCGCGGGAGACGGAGGACATCGGGCGCGCCCTCAACGTCCTGGACGCGGCGCTGGCGCGCAGCGAGAACCGGCAGCGGGAGTTCCTGTTGTCGGTCTCCCACGACCTGCGGACCCCGCTGACCGCGCTCCAGGGGTACGCCGAGGCGCTGGCCGACGGCCTGATCGAGCCGGAGCGGCTGCCCGAGGTCGGGGGCGTCCTGGCCGACGAGACGCGCCGACTGGACCGGTTCCTGGCGGACCTGCTGGACCTGGCCCGGCTGGAGGCGGACGGGTTCCGCCTGGACGTGGCCCCGGCCGACCTGGGCGCGGTCGTCGCCGAGGCCGCCGCCTTCTGGGCCGGCCCCGGCGCGCGCGCCGGGGTCGAGCTGCGGGTGGAGCGTCCGGAGCGGCCCGTCGTCGTCGAGACGGACGCCTTCCGGGTCCGGCAGCTGGTCGACGGGCTCGTGCAGAACGCCCTGCGGGTGACGCCCGGGGGCGCGCCCGTGGTCCTCGCCGTGCGGGCGGCCCCGGGCGGCGGGGCCGAGGTACAGGTCCGCGACGGCGGCCCCGGCCTGACCGAGGACGACGTACGCGTCGCCTTCGACAGCGGGGCCCTCCACGCGCGCTACCGGGACACCCGCCCGGTCGGCAGCGGCCTGGGGCTGGCCCTCGCCCACCGGCTGACCGGCCGTCTCGGGGGCACCCTCCGGGTCGAGGGGCACGGTCCGGAGGGCGGCGCCCGCTTCACGGTCGCCCTCCCGCGGGCACCCGGCCCGGCCTGAGGCCAGCCGGGGCGGTGCGGCGGCGGTGAG
>NZ_JBGWAB010000052.1:0-50104 GCF_041862025.1 Streptomyces sp. AB3(2024) | reverse complement strand
CCCGCGCGCAGGGCGGCGGCGGCCCGCGCCGGTTCCGGGTCGCCCGGGGAGGCGGCGGGCAGCCACCATTCGTCGGCGGTGGGCAGGGGCTGCGCGTCCTCGGCGGCGAGCCGGCGCGCGGCGGCGTTCAGGTCGACGGCCAGGGCGGTGTCACCGGCCACGGGCAGCGACCCGACGGCGCCGGTGACGCGCACCTGCACGGTGGTGACGCCCAGCCGGACGGAGACGTTGTCGCCCACGGAGGCCCCCATGGCGGCGAGGAACCCGCGGGTGGCGACCCCGCGGAGCTCGGCGGGCGGTCCGCCCGGGCTCAGCGAGATCTGCACGGGGACCCCGGGGCGGCCTTCGTAATGCAGCCGCAGCAGGTCCGACCCGGCGGGCCGCAGGGCTGCGGCCGGAACCCCCTTGGACACCTCGGGGGTACGCAGGTTCCAGTCGGGCGCGGTGGCAGCCACGGGCACCCCCGGTCCGTCCGGGGTCCCGCTCACCGAGACGCGGCGCACGGCGAGGTCCCCGGCGACGTCGGCCAGGGTGCTGGAATCGAACCAGGCCGGCTCGGCCCCGTAGGACATCGCCACGCCCACGATGCCCAGCGGCCCGGCGGCGGACCCCAGCGGGGACCCGGTCAGGGGGTCGAGCCGCACGGAGACGGTGCCGTCGCCGTTCTCCGGGAGGGCGGCGACGGGGGTCCGGTACGTGAGCCCGAACCGGTCGCGCAGCAGCAGTGCGAGGGACGGCCGGCCGCTCGTCGCGGGGGCGCCCGGAGCGGTCACGGTCACGTCGAGGTCGATGCGCCGCGGGGTTCCGGGCAGGTCGATCCCGTCGCCGCCCGGCGCCCGTCCGGCGGCGGTGGCGGCCGGCGGTACGGCCAGCGGGGCGAACAGTTCGGTCATCGGCCGTTCGTCACGCAGGTCGGCCCGCAGCGGGAGCCGGTCGGCGGCGCGGGAGTCCAGGGCGAGCAGCCGTCCGGGCTTCCGGTCCGGCAGGGCCACCTCGGTGTGGATCACGGGGACGATGCGGTCGCCGCCGGGCAGGGCCGCGTACCGGCCTGCGCGGCCCATCGGGGCCAGGTCGCCGCCGGTGATGCGCAGTCCGCCGGCGGTGGCGAAGTCGGCCTGGTCGCGCTGGGAGGCGGACCAGGCGGAGTGCTGGCCGAGGGCGAGCACCCCGCTGGACACCGCGAGCACCAGCAGCAGGACCGGGCCGGTGGCCCGTTGCGGCCGGCGGGCCAACTGCCAGCCGACCAGCGCCGGTCCGAGCCCGCGTCCCCGGGCGGCGATCCGCCCGCCCAGCCGGGCGGCGAAGGGCAGCAGCCGCAGCACGAGCAGGGTGCCCGCGCACAGGGCCAGGGTCGGGGCCGCCACCAGGACGGGGTCCACGCCGAGGACGTCGCCGCCGGCCGGGGCGGCGTCCCCCTCGCCGCCGCTGTAGCGGGAGAGCTGCCGGTAGGCGAGGACCGCGAGGGCGACCAGCGCCAGGTCCGCGCCGGAGCGGGCGAAGCCCGACACCACGGCCCGGCGGCGCCCGCCGCGCCGCAGGGCGGCGGCCGTGGCGCCGCGCAGGACGGCGGGCAGCGTGGTCAGCAGTACGCACAGCAGGGCGAAGACCGCCGCGGCCGGCCACAGCAGCCAGGAACCGCCGGTGTCGAACGGCACGTGGGCCAGCGGCCCGTAGCGGCCCGTGAAACGCAGCAGGAGCGGGGCGAGCAGCGGGGCGAGCACGACGGCGGGCGCCGCGAGCAGCAGGGACTCGGCGGTGGACAGCAGGCCGAGCCGTCGGCGGGAGGCGCCGCGCGCGGTCAGCAGGACCCGTTCCGGTTCTTGACGCTCCTTCAGGAGCTGGCTCACCAGCAGCAGGGCGGCCGAGGCCAGGACGGAGAGCTGGAGCGCGCCGACGAGCAGGGTGGACCGGGCGACCCGCTGGCCGGACTGCAAGTCGGCTATGAAGGAGGCCAGTTCGCCGCTCACCGTCAGCCCGGAGGGGGGCGCGGTCTCGGCCGCGGCGGCCCGGCCGCGCACGGCCTCGACCCCGGAGCGGGGTGTGCCGGTGAAGTCGGGGGTCAGCAGGGTGGCGCGGCTGCTCTGCGGCAGGCCACCCGCGGTGAAGGCCGAGTCGTCGACGAGGAGCGGCCCGTAGGTGGTGAAGCTGCCGACCTGCACCTCCCGTCCGCCGAGCGGGTCGAGCCGCCAGTACGGGGCGTCCGGCTCGGCGGCCCGGTAGACGCCCGTGACCAGCACGTCCAGCGGGGCGCCGCCCAGGCGGTCCTCCAGCCGGACCTCGGCCGGTAGCCGCTCGGGGGCCAGGCCGAGGCGGGTCAGGGCCGCCGTGGGCAGGGCCACCGGCAGCCTGCCCGGGTTCGGGCCGACCGCCTCGGGCCACCGGCCGGCGAGGAGCCGTACGCGGTCCCGGGCCAGTGCGGCGAGCAGGGTGAGGTCGGCGTCCTTGCCGGGGGCCCGCTCGCCGGGCAGCCCGTACGAGCGGCTGCGCGCCACGCTCTCGGTGCCGGTCGGCACGGAGGCGAAGACCCGGTCGGTGAAGTCCCGTACGGCCGCGTCGTCGGCGGGGCGCTGGGGCAGGGCGTGGTCGCCGGTCAGCACGACGGCGGTGCGCGCCCGTTCCGGTCCGGTCAGGGCCCGGCGCATGCCCGCGTCGCCGACGCTCCGGGTGAACGCCAGCAGGGCGGTCAGGGCCGTCGTGGTGATGAGCACCGTGAGCAGTACGGCGGCGGCGAGCGGCCAACGCCCGCGCAGCCGGCGCATGACGAAGCCGAGCATGTGCCTGTTCCTCCCCCATCCGGACTACAGGCCCCGGATAGCGGACGATGCTGTCAGATTCGATCAGGTATCGGAAGGGACTTGCGTGATGGATGTGACAGATGAGCAAATTCGGACGTGAGGGTAGGGGAGTGCCGGAAGCGCTCTCCGGGGCGGCGTCACCGCCCGCCGAATCGAGGGGGAGCCCACCATGACCCAGCAACAGGTCAGCGCCGCCACCACCGCCGTCGCGCCCATGGTGGTGGTGCGCGACCTCCGGCGGAGTTTCGGGAGCGGGGCCCGGACCGTACACGCGCTGCGCGGCGTCTCGTTCGAGGTGCGCAGGGGTGAACTCACCGCCCTCAAAGGGCGGTCGGGGTCCGGCAAGACCACCCTCATGAACCTGGTCGGCGGACTCGACTCCCCGACCGGCGGCACCGTCGAACTCGACGGCACCGATCTGACGGGCCTGGACGAGAGCGGCCGGCTCGCCCTGCGCAGGGACCGGATCGGTTTCGTGTTCCAGTCATTCGGCCTGATCCCGGTGCTCACCGCCGCGGAGAACGTCGGCGTCCCCATGCGGATGCGCGGGGTCCCCGCGAAACAGCGCGAGGAGCGCGTGCGCACCCTGCTGGCCCTGGTCGGTCTGGCCGACCACGCCGGACAGCGCCCCGGGGAGCTGTCCGGCGGTCAGCAGCAACGCGTCGCGGTGGCCCGCGCGCTGGCCAACGAGCCCGTCCTGATCATCGCGGACGAGCCCACCGGCCAGCTGGACTCCGAGACGGGCCGCTCGATCATGCGGTTGCTGCGCGCGGTGGTGCGCAGCGAGGGGGTCACCGCCCTGGTCGCCACCCACGATCCGGAACTGATGGAACTCGCCGACCGGGTGGTGGAGTTGCGCGACGGCCGGATCGTCGAGGCGACCGGCTGAGGGGCTCCGGGCGGTACGGCCCGGGTGGCGGGGGGAGCCGCCGGGCCGGGAGGGTGGCCGGCGGCGGGGCCGGGGTGAGGAGCGTGATGGTCACGGGCCCACCACCCGCTCCCCGTCGGAGGGGCGAGGGCGCACGCGGGCGTCGAGGTCCAGCAGGAGCCGCAGGGACCGCGAGCTCGCGGCGGTCTCCCAGGAGCGTCCGCTCCGGGTCCACCAGTCCAGTACGTCGAGCAGGGCCGAGTCGCAGAAGGTGACGAGGGCGGCGTCGAGGACGAGGTGTCGGGCGCCGCCGGCGGCGCCTTCGTCGAGGAGGCCGCGCAGGGGGGCGCAGGTGAAGAGGTCGAACTCCCCGGCGAGGCTGACGGCGAGGACGCCGTCGCGGAGCGTGGACCGTATGCGGGGCACCGGGTCGGGCGGGGCGGCGGAGGCGGCTGAAACGGCTGGGGTGACCGAGGCGGCGGAAGCGGCGGGGGTGGCCGAGCTGGCCGGGGTGGCCGAGCCGGCCGGGGTGGCCGAGTCGGCCGGGGTGGGGATGCCGGGGGCGTCGGCGGGGCCGGCCGCCGCCAGTATCGGGGCGCTTATCGCCTTTATGGGACTGTTCATGCCCCTCCCAACGCTCTCCGCCCCGGCCGGGAAGCGGCGGCCGGGCGCACTTCACCCGCGTGGGGCGCCCGGCTGACCCGTTCCGGCGATCTCCGTCACCCGGGCGGGCCCTCGCCGCGCGCGAACGCGTCCCGCCGCCGACGGCACCGGACAGCGGGTGAGCGGACGCGGATGCGGATGCGGAGGGGAAAGCGGGCCCGCAGGCCCCGCCGGATCCGCGCACCCGTCCCACGGGTCAGGGCGGGGGCGGGAGCCGGTGGGCGCGGCGCTCCTCCGGGGCCGGGGGATGGAGCACGCGGGACGCCGACAGGCGCAGCAGGGGCGCGGGGTCCGGGTCCGCCGGGGTCCACAGCCGGACGGTCCGGTCGCGGGAGGTCGTCGCGAGGCGGGTGCCGTCGGGGGACCAGCACAGGCCGTTGACCCAGTCGGCGTGCAGCCCCACGACGACGGCCGGCGCCGCCGCCGACCCGGGGTCCCACAGCCGGACCGTGCGGTCCCGGGACACGGAGGCCAACCGGGTCCCGTCCGGGGACCAGGCGATCTTCTGGACCCGGTCGCCGTGACCGGTCAGGACCACGGGCCCCACCGCGCCCGAGGGGTCCCAGAGCCTCAGCGTCCGGTCCCGGGAGCCGGTGGCCAGCCGCCGCCCGTCCGGGGACCAGGCGACCTTCCACACCTGGTCGGCGTGGCCCTCCAGCGTCGCGACCCGCTCGCCGGTGTCCGGGTCCCAGAGGATCACCCTGCGGTCCGTCCCGCAGGTCGCCAGCCGCGTCCCGTCCGGCGACCAGTCGGCCCCGGTGACCCAGTCCCGGTGCCCGCGCAGCACCCGCAGCGGGGCGCCGCCCGCCGCGTCCCACACCCGCACGAGGCCGTCGCGCGCGGCCGTCGCCAGCCGGGTCCCGTCCGGGGACCAGCAGATCGCCGACACCTCGTCGCCGTGACCGTCGAATTCCACCGTCGGCGGGCCCCCGTCGCGCGGCCACAGCGCCGCCGTGCCGTCGCGGCGGCCCACCGCGAGCCGGGTGCCGTCGGGCGACCAGGCCAGGTCCCCGCACTGCCCGAGGGGCAGCACCTCGGGCGGTCCGAACTCCGGGGCGTGCCAGACCCGTACGGTCCCGTCCTCGGAGGCGCTCGCCAGCCGGGTGCCGTCCGGCGACCAGTCCGTCTGCCACACCGACTCGGTGTGTCCGCGCAGCACCGAGGGCGGCGCGCCCGTGTCCCACACGGCGAGGGTCCGGTCCTGCGAGGCCGTTGCCAGGCGCCGGCCGTCCGGAGCCCAGGAGAGTGCGTACAGGGCCTCCCGGTGCCCGGTGAGCCAGAGCGCCGCGTCCTCGGGGCCCCCGCCCGGGCGCAGGTCCCAGACGCGCACGTTGCGGTGTTGGTCACCGGCGGCGAGGCGCGATCCCTCGGGGGAGAAGGCCAGGCAGTTGATCCCGTCCATGCTCTCGAACGTGCGGACCGCAGCCCCCGTCGCCGCGTCCCGGAGCACCACCGTCCGGTCCGACGACCCGGAGGCCAGCAGGGAGCCGTCCGGGGACCAGCACAACGCCGTGACCCGGTTGCGGTGCGCGGGCCCGGCCGGGACCGGGCCGCCGGGTCCCGCCGACGGCCACACCCGTACGACCCCGTCCTCACCGGCGGCCGCGAGCCGACCGCCGTCGGGGGACCAGGCCGCGCTCCACACCATGCCCGACGGCGCCCGCAGGGTGCCGGCGGGGGTCAGCGCGGCAGGCTCCCACAGCCGGAGCACCCCGTCGCCTGCCGCCGACACCAGCCGGCGGCCGTCCGGGGAGAAGGCCAGCGCCCCGTGCCCGCCGCCGTCCCCGTCCGCCCCGTGCCGCACGGTCGCCGACCGGCGCCAGGACCCCGTCTCCCACGAGGTCAGCCGCGCGTCGCGGGTGGCGCACACCAGCAGGGCCCCGTCGGGCGACCAGAGCACCGCACGGGGCCACCGGCCCGCCACGTCGAGCACCGCCGAAGGCTCCTCGGCCAAGGCTCCCGTCCCGGCCCGCGCCCCGGTGTCCGCCTCCCACACGCGCAGCCGTCCGTCACCCGAACAGGCCGCGAGCCGCGTCCCGTCGGGCGACCACGCCGCGCCCGTCACCGTCGCCCCGAAGTCCCGGCGCACCGCCCGCAGCAGCGAACCGTCCAGCGCGGTCCGCAACGCCTGGAGGGCGCTGGGGGTCGGCGCCCACTCGGTGACCGCCGCGCGGGCGATCCCGATCGCGGTCTCCGGCTCCCGGCTCTCCAGCACCCGGGCCGCCACCGCGTCCGCGGTGCCGGCCCGCGCGGCGCCGTCCGCACGGGCGCTGCGCTCGACGTACTCCGCGACGAGCGCCGACACCTCCAGCCCGGACGGGGCGCCGGCCTGTCCGGCCTGCCAGGACCGCGCGTCCGCCAGCCGGTCCCCGGTCAGCAGGAACGCCTCGCCCCGCCCCGCGAACTCCCATTCCTGCGCCCAGCGTTCCCACGCGCCCCGCTGCCGCAGCCGCTCGACGTGGGCCTCGACGGCCGCGTGGAGCGGCAGCCACCGGCGCAGCAGTGCCTCGTGGGCCAGGTCGAGGACCCCGGCGTCGGAGGTCAGCAGCCGGCCCGCGACGAAGGCGTCGGCGATCTCCCGCTCGGCGGACGTCAGTTCGGCGCGCGCGACCCGCCTGCGCACCGCCTCCCCGCCCCGTACGGTGACCAGCCGCAGCAGGGTCCCCACCACCGGGTCGTCGCCGTGCGGAGCGCCGGGGCCCAGCAGTTCGGCGCGGATCCGGTCGGCCTGCCCGACGAGCGCGCCCGCGACCCCGCCGACCTCCCGGTACAGGGCGTGGCCGATCACGGACCCGGGCCCGCCCGCGCGCCGGTACAGCTCCTGGAGGGTGTAGGCGAGCAGCGGCAGCGCGTCGCCGCCCCCGCAGTCGTCGACGATCCGGGGGACCAGCCCCGCCTCGAACTCCACCCCGGCGGCGGCCCCGGGACGGGCCACCACCTCGTGCAGCGCCTCCCGGGGCAGGGTTCCGATCACCACCGGATCCCGTACCAGGGGCGCCAGCGGGCCCTCCAGGAACCCGGTCAGGAAGTCCGAGCGCAACGTGCCCACGAGCCACAGCCGCGGATCCCGGTCCAGGACCTCCCGTACCGCCTCCGCGAAGGCCGAGCGCTCCCCGGCGCCCGACAGCGTCAGCAGTTCCTCCAGCTGGTCCACCACCAGTACCCTCGGCCGACCGTCCCGCGGCCCGCCGTCCAGGGCCGCGCGCAGCGCGCCGACCGGATCGGCGGCGGGGGTGATGGCCGGGTACGCGGTCCAGCGCGCGCGGCGCCCCGTCAGCGCGGGCAGCAGCCCGGCCCGGACCAGCGAGGACTTGCCGGAGCCCGAGGGCCCGACCACCGTCACGCACCGGTGCGCCCGCGCCGGGACCGCCGGGTGCAGTCGGGCGACCAGCTCGGCGGTCTCCCGCTCCCGGCCGAAGAAGACGGCCGCGTCCTCTTCCCCGAAGGCCTCCAGCCCGGGGTACGGGGGCTGCCCGGCCGTCCACCGGGCGGCCGGTGCGGCCGGCCGGCGTTCCAGCCAGCGCAGCCACAACTGCCCGCCGACCAGGGCCAGCAGGCCGATCCCGACGAGGGGGATCGACCACTGGCGGAGCAGCCGCAGCGGGAGCGGGACCTCACCCTCCACGTTGGTCGCGTAGTTCGTCGCGATCCCCAACAGGGCGCCCACCAGCATCAGCAGCACGTCGAGCACCAGTGCGAGAGGTCGTCGTTGCATGGGTCGAAAACCTACTCGGTGTGCAGGACCGTCGCGATCGTCGCCCGTGCGGCCGAGCGCGCCGGAACCAGCGCGCCGAGCACGGCGATCACCACGCCCGCCAGCAGCAGAACGGCCAGTTGCGGCGCGTGCCAGACGTCCTTCATCGCCTCCGGGAAGGACACCACCCCGACGTGGTCCACGACCAGCCGGTGCGCCACCATGCCCAGCGGGATCCCGAGCAGCCCGCCGACCGCGCCCAGCCCGGCGACCGAGGTCACCGTCATCACCACCACCTGCCGGGGCGTCATCCCGATCGACTTGAGCATGCCGAGGTCCCGGCGGCGCTCGCGGGTGTTCAGCAGCACGGTGTTGAAGACCCCGAGGGAGGCGACGAGGGTCAGCAGCACCGTGAACACCGTGGAGAACGTCACCACGGTCGTCGTGCCCGCGTTGGAGGTGTCCGGGACCCGGGCGCGCAGGCCCGGGTCGATCGCCTCGACGGCCTCCGCGTGGGCCCGCGCGTCGGTCCCCGGGGCCAGCCGCACCGTGTACTCGGTGGCGTGGAGGTCCGGTGCGAGCTTCAGGAGGGTCGGCCAGGAGGCCTCCAGAGCCTGCGCGTTGCCCTCGATCAGCTCTCCCACGACGACCACCGGGGCCTGCCGGCCGTGCAGTTCCAGCGTGGTCCGGTCACCGACCGCAAGCCCGCGCTGCGTCAGGAACGCCGGACCGGCGACGACCTCTCCCTCCGCCTGCGGAGCCCGGCCCCGCACGATCCGGGACGCGTCCCCGCGGTAGAAGTCGGCGAAGACCGTCTGTGCCTGCCCCGCCAGGTGCGCCTGGGACAGCGCGCGGGCCCGTACCCCGGCCGTGCCGGGCAGTGCCCGTAGCCGGTCCTCGATCTGCGGGTCGGTGAGCGCCGGCGGGGTACGGCCGTTGCCCGGACCGCCCGCCGACACCTGGATGCGCGTGCCCCCGTCCCGGCCGGCGTCCGCGTAGGCCAGCATCGTGCCGGTCAGCCCGGTCGCCAGGGTCACCGTGGTGACGCCGAGCACGATCGCGGAGAGGGTCAGCAGGGTGCGCGCGGGCCGGGCGAACGGCTGCCCCAGCCCGAGGCTGACGGACCGCGGCAGCCGGCTCCCGCCGAGCAGCCGCTGCACGCGCCGCCCACGGCCGGTACGCGGAGCGCCGGCCGCGCTGATCGCCCGTGCGGCGGGCAGCCGGTGCGCCCGCAGGGCGGGGGCCAGGGCGCTCAGCAGGACGAGGGCGGGCATGCCCGCCAGGCAGACGACGGACACCCACGTGCCGTACGCGCCGACGGATGCCCGGCCGGTCTCGATGCCGGAGAACGCGACCTTCAGGATCGGCCCCGCCAGGGCGTTGCCGGCGAGGGTGCCGAGGACGCAGCCCACGGCGGCCGGCAGGCAGACCATCGTCAGGTAGACGCCGACGACCTGGTTCGGGGTGAAGCCCACGGCCTTGAGCACGCCGATGTGCCGGTATCCGGAGACGACGGCCCCGCTGACGACGTTCCCGACGATCAGGCAGGACACCAGGAGGCCGAGCACCCCGAAGAAGGTGATGAAGGGGAGGTAGGAGTCGGCCAGCGCCGAGAAGGCCGCCTTCAGGGTGAAGTAGTCCTGCGCGCCGGTCAGCGATCCGCCCGGGAGGTCCGCGGTGACCTCGGCGAGGGCGGCGTCGAGCCGGCTCCCGCTCGACGCGTCGGTGAACCGGTACAGCATCTGCGCGGAGGCGGGGTGCATCGCGGCCATCTGTCCGGGCGTGACCCAGGCGCTCGCCGACTTGCTCATGCTGGCGGCGAAACCGACGACGGTCAGCTTCGGCCCCCCGGACGGGTCGAGCGTGGTGCCGAGCAGTTGCGGGCCGGGGGAACCCTGGGAAGGCCAGTTGACGACGATCTCGCCGGGCGCGGTGGCCCAGTGCCCTTCGAGGAGTTCGATCCGGTCCACCGGGCCCGCCGGATCGGCCCGGCCCACGACGGAGAGCGTGCCGCCCGCCGTCCAGAGCCAGCCGTCGGGAACGTTGACGACGGCCTGCCCGAAGGGGCCCGCCGAGGCCTCGACCCCGGGCCGGTCCGCGGTCCGCGCGAGCTGCTCCGGCGAGACCCTGGCGGTGTCGAAGGACGCCACCACGTGCGCGCCGTGCTGGCGGGCGTGCGCCTTCTCGAAGGGGCCCGACGCGGCGTCGAGCAGGGCGAGGGCGAGCAGCACGGTGGTGGTGGAGCACAGGACGACCAGCCCGATGACGAAGGTCTGCACCCGGCGGCGCCGGACGGCCGCGCGGGCCGCCCGCCACACGGCGTTCACGAGGTCACCGCCGGCGCGCTCTCGCGGGCGACGCGGCCGTCGGCGACCTCGACCAGGCGGCTCGCGCAGCGGGTGGCCAGGTGGGGGTCGTGGGTGACGATCAGCAGGGTCTGGCCGATCTGGTTGAGGTCGATCAGCAGGTCCATCACCTGTTCGCCGGAGCGGCTGTCGAGGGCGCCGGTCGGCTCGTCGGCGAGCAGCAGCGCGGGCCGGTTCATCAGGGCCCGGGCCACGGCGACCCGCTGGCGCTCGCCGCCGCTGAGGGTGGCGGGGTAGTGGTCGCGCCGGTCGGCGATCCCGAGCTCGTCGAGGAGCTCCAGGGCCCGGCGGCGGGCCTGACGGGCGGAGACACCGGTCAACTGGGCGGCCAGGGCCACGTTGTCGAGGGCGGGCAGGTCGTCGATGAGGTTGAAGAACTGGAAGATCATGCCCACGCCGCGGCGGCGGAACAGGGCCAGACCGGTCTCCGACAGGGACCCCAGGTCCTGGCCGTGCACCTCGACGGTGCCGGCCGTCGGCCGGTCCAGGCCGGCCACCATGTTGAGCAGGGTCGACTTGCCGCAGCCCGAAGGCCCCATCACGGCGACCGCCTCCCCCTTGCGGATCTCCAGGGAGAGGCCGTCGAGGGCCTTCGCGTCGCCGTACTCCTTGTGCACGCCGTCCAGCCGGACGACGACCCCCGGGGCACTGCCGTGATCTTTGGTCATGCCCCGAACCTAGAAGGCCCGCCCCCAACCGGGCGTCACCCACCCGATGTAACCCGTGGGGCGGGTCATCCCACGGATGTACGCGGGCGCCCGCCGCCCTCGCCGACGGGTCGGCGGATCGGCGCGACGGGGCCCGTACCAGCGGAAACCGGCGTCGGGTCAGGGGAGGGTGTGGTTAGAGTACTGGGCGGTCCGTGGGGGACGGGCCGGGTGCGCGGGGCGGACGAGGGGCGGGTGCGGTGGGCTGGCTGACGGAGGGAGCGCTGGCGTCGGCGGGCGCGGCGGCCGTGGTGGCGCTCTGCCTGGGGGTCGCGCTGGTGCGGACCCGGCGTGAGCACCGGGAGGCCCGGGGGGAGCACGGCTGGCTGCTGGAGCGGGAGCGCGAGAGCGCCGCCCGCGCGGCGGTCGACGCGGAAAGGGCCAGGATCGCCGCCGAACTCCACGACATCGTCAGCCACAACGTGAGCCTGATGATCGTGCAGGCCGGGGCGGCCCGCGAGGTGCTCGCGACCATGCCGCAGGAGGCCGCGGCCGCGATGAGCGCGGTGGAGAACGCAGGCCGGAACACCATGACCGAACTGCGCCACCTCCTGGGCCTGCTCGCCCCCGCCCAGGACGGTGAGGACGAACCCTACGGCGCCGCCGCCGAGCTGACCCCGCAGCCGAGCCTGAGCCGGCTGGGCCCGCTCATCGACAGGATCGCTTTCGCCGGGCTGCCGGTGGACGTACGGATCTCCGGCGAGCCGCGGCCCCTCCCGGCGGGGATCGACGTGACGGCGTACCGGATCATCCAGGAAGCGCTGACCAACGCGCTCAAACACGGGGACGGGGTGAAGGCCGAGGTGACGGTGCGGTACACGGACAGTGCCTTGCGGGTGGAGGTGCTCAGCGGCGGCCCGAGCGTGCTGAGCGCCGACGCGGACGGCGGCGGGGCCCGCGCGGCCGGGCGCAGCGGCGGGCAGCCGAAGGCCGAGGGGACCGGTCGCGGGCTCCTGGGCCTTCGGGAACGCGTCGCCGTCTACGGGGGCGACCTCGACGCCCGCCGCCGTCTCGGCGGCGGGTTCCGGGTCCGCGCGCGCCTTCCCCTGGCCCGGCCGTGACGGCGGCCGCACCCGGACCCCGGGTGCTGATCGCCGACGACCAGGAACTCGTGCGCACCGGCTTCCGGCTGATTCTGACGGCCCGGGGCATCGAGGTGGCCGGTGTGGCCGCGGACGGGGTCGAGGCGGTGTCGATGGCACGGAGCCTGCGCCCCGACGTGGTCCTGCTCGACATCCGGATGCCGCGCATGGACGGCCTGGAGGCCGCCCGTCGGATCATGGCCGAACTCCCCGGCGCTCGCGTCATCATGCTGACCACCTTCGACCTCGACCAGTACGTCTACGCCGCCCTCGCGGCCGGGGCCAGCGGGTTCCTGCTCAAGGACGTCACCCCCGAACACCTGGCGGCCGCCGTACGGCTGGTGGGGACCGGCGACGCCCTGCTCGCGCCGTCCATCACCCGCCGCCTGGTCGAGCGGTGCGCCCCGGCCCCCGGCCCGTCCGTGAACGCCTCGGCCGGGGTCCCGGCGCCGCACCGGGACCTGGCCGCGCTGACCCCGCGCGAGCGGGAGGTGCTGACCCTGATGGGCCACGGGCGGTCCAACGCCGAGCTGGCGGGGGAGCTGACGCTCAGCGAGGCCACCGTGAAGACCCACGTGGCGCGGATCTTCGCCAAACTCGGCCTGCGGGACCGGGCCCAGGCCGTGGTCCTCGCCTACGAGACGGGGCTGGTCACCCCGGGATCGGCCGGCGGCCCCCCGGGGTAGCGGCCCCGCCGGGCGTCCCGTCTCAGGGCATCGACTCCCGCATCACCGCGAGCGGGAGGGCCGGGTGGGCCGCCGCGGCCTCCACCACGTGCCAGTCCGGGTCGTCCAGCAGGCGGGGCAACTCCCGTGCGGGCAGCGCCGGATGGGCTGCGGCGTCCCGGCGGGCCCTGACGTCGCCCAGGCAGCCGAGCAGCGCGGGCCCCGTGGCGTTCGGGTGCCGGGCGACGGCCCGCAGCACCCCCAGCACCGGCGGATCGTGGCGGACCAGCTCCTCCAGCAGGGCGCCCGGCGCGTCCGGGTTGGCGGCGACCTGTGCCAGGACGTGCACGCCGTGCCGCGCCGCCATCGCCCGCAGCCGGTCCTCGCCCAGGCCCGGGTGGGAGGCGACGGCCTTGACGACCTTGGCGTCCGGATCGGCGGCGAGGGCGTCGCGGACCGCGGGCGGCAGATCGCGCCGCCGCGCCACGAGCGCCCGTACGCCCGCCTCGGCCGAGGCCGCCAGCTCGTCGACCTCGGCCTCCGTGGCGGCGGCGATCCGGGGCAGCGTCTCCCGGCCGGCCCGCGCCCGGCGGGCCAACCCGGCCAGTATGTCGAGTGGCAGCCGGGGGTGGCGGATCAGGCGGCCCAGGACCTCCGGGTCCCGGACGCCGGCGAGTTCGCGGATCACCGCCTCACCGGTCCCGGGATTGCCGGCCAGGGCCCACAGGACCCCGGGCACCGGGTCGCGGGCGAGTTCCGCGTACACCGCGTCCGGCAGACCGGCCCGAGCGGCCACGGGCTCCCGCAGCAGCATCGAGGGGTCACCGGCGAACCGGGCCACGTCGTCGGCCGGGGTCGAGGGGTTCGCCAGGGCGGCCTGCCGCGTCGCCCGGACGGTGGACCCGTGGGAGCCGTCGCAGTCGGCGCCCCCGCGCAGGTAGGGGGCGTACCAGCGCAGCTCCGGGCCCTTCTCGCAGACGGTGCACTCGGCGGCCGGGGGCAGCCCCTCACCCGTGAGCAGGGCGGACAGCACCGCCGGGGGTACGGCCTCGTTGAAGGCGGTCATCATGCGCACCTCGGCGTGCGGATGCGCGGCCAGCAGGGCCGCCGTGGCCGGGTCCGGGGTCCCGTACGCCGCCAGGGAGGTCACCACGTCGAGCTGCCGGTCGGCGGCCAGCCGGGCGGCCACCTCGGGGGGCAGGCCGGGGCAGGAGGCCAGCTTGTCCCGGCGGCCGGGGTCCGGGTCCGTGACGAGGAGACCGGGCCAGTGCGGCAGGCCCAGGCCCTCGTCGAGCAGGGCGAGGGCGGCGTCCGGCAGGGCCCGCGGATCGATGTCGTCGGCGCGCAGCAGTCCCCGGCGGACCGGGCCGACGGCCAGGTTCCCCTGGTGGGCGGTCAGGGTCAGGGCCTGCGCACGGCTCAGGTCGGTGCGGACGGCGAGTGCGGAGGCCACCCAGCCGCCCTCTTCGGCGTCCTCCCCGACGGCGAAGGCGACCAGCCGGGCGACGAACGGGGGCGGCAGCGCAGGATTGGCGGCGAGCCCCTGCACGACGTGCCTCACGGCCCCACCTCCACGCCGGAGCCGGTGCCGGGGCGTGTACCGGGGCCTGCCCCCGCCCCCGCGGTCGCGCCCGCGTCGGCCGCCGCCGCCGCTTCGCGCAGGGCGTCCCGCAGCGCGGCGGCGAGCGGGTCGAGGGGGGTGCGGCGCGGGGTCGCCACGCCGATGTGGCGGGCCGGGCGCGGGGAGGCGAGGGCCACCGTGGCCGATCCGGCGGCCGGGGCCAGCGCGACGCGGGGGATCAGGGAGACCCCGACACCCGACCCGACCAGGGCCTGCGCGAAGAAGTAGTCGGTGGTCGACGCGGCGACGCGGGGTTCGAACCCGGCGCGGTCCGCGTACCGGCGCAGGAAGGCCTCCGTCTTCAGGCAGCCGAGCACCCACCGGTCGCCGGCCAGCTCCGCGGGCTCCAGCAGCTCCCGCTCCGCCAGCCGGTGGCCGGGCGGCAGGACCGCGTACAGCGGGTCCTCCATCAGGGGCAGCCAGGCCGGACCGGCCGGCCCGGCGCCGCCGGCCGGCAGCGGCCCGTCGAAGTGGTAGGCCAGCGCGAGGTCCGCCGCCCCGGACCGCACCATGGGCAGCGAGACCTCCGGTTCGGCCTCCACCACCGTCAGTTCGACCTCGGGACGCACGGCCACGAAGGCGGCGAGCGCCCGCGGCAGCAGGTGCCGGCCGCCGCTGGTGAAGGTGGCCACCGTCAGGCGGGCCCGGTCGGCGGTCAGCCGGTCGATCCGCGACCGGACGAGGTCCAGCTCGGCGGTGACCGTCTCGGCCGTCTCCACCAGCAGCCGTCCGGCCTCGGTGAGCGCGACCCCGCGCGTGCTGCGCCGCGCCACCGGGTGGCCGATGCCGCGCTCCAGGGCGGCGATGTGCTGGGAGACGGCCGAAGGGGTCAGCCGCAGGGCGGTCGCCGCGCGGTTGAAGCTCCCGTGCTCGGCCACGGCGCGCAGGATGCGCAGCCGGTGCACGTCGATCAAGGTTTTCCCTCATGCAGGTTCGGCAACGGACCGGTTCCACGGGGGACCGGTTCGACGGGGACACTACAGCGGCGGAGTCGACAGCATGATCGATATTCCGGTCGCCGACGGCAGCCGGTGCTTCGGCGGGCACCCGGCCACACCGCTCCGCGACGGGGGCCGTACGGTCACCGCCCCCCCCCCGACCGCGGACGCGCCGCCCCCGCCCTCAGCGTTCGCCGGCCCCCGGATGCCGCTCCAGCGGTGTGGCTACCACCGAGTTGCTCACACTGAAGGTGACGCTGCCGGCCCGGTAGCGGTCGTCGGACCATTCGATCGGGCGACCCGTGCGGGTGGCCGAAGTGTGTCGCTGGCGCAGCAGCGGACCTCCCCGCCGGATCTCCAGCAGCCGGGCGTCCTCGCTGCCCGCCGGGAGCGCGTCGATGAGGTGTTCCCCGTAGTGGGCCACGATCCCGGAGTCGGCGGCGAGGCTGTCCATCACCGAGCGGCAGTCCTCCGGGAGCGCCTCCACGGCCGCCGCGACCCAGTCGGCGTAGGCGGTCCGCTCCACCATCGTCGGCTCGCCGTCGAGCGTCCGCAGCCGCAGTACGGCCAGGATCTCCGTACCCGCGGGCAGCGCGAGACGCTCCGCCTCCTCGGCGGTGGCGGGCCGCCGGGTGCGGGACAGGAAGCGGCTGCGCACCTCGTGGCCGACCCCCTCGGCCCACTGCGCGAAACTGTTCAACTCGCCGAAACTGTGGCGCCGTTCGTGACGCAGGACGATCCTGCGCGCGCCCTGGCTGGAGCCGATGAGCCCCTCGGCGGCGAGGGTGGCGACGGCCTGGCGGACGGTTCCGCGCGAGACCGACCAGCGGGAGGCGAGGTCGCTCTCCGAGGGCAGCCGGCCCCCCACCGGGTGGGCGCCGGACAGGATCGCCCGGCGCAACTCGTCGGCGATCTCCAGATACCGGGCCGTTCCCATGCCGTTCCCCCCTCGTTGCGGTGCTCTGCGACCTCAAGGTCTTGATCATCATCGATGGGCATCCGGGCGGATCTGTCACGACTCCTTTCGGTCATTCTCGTCTCTTCGTCGAGCCGTGCTC
Source organism: Streptomyces sp. AB3(2024) (assembly GCF_041862025.1). NCBI lineage: Bacteria > Bacillati > Actinomycetota > Actinomycetes > Kitasatosporales > Streptomycetaceae > Streptomyces > Streptomyces sp. AB3(2024). The sequence goes on along the minus strand of NZ_JBGWAB010000052.1, from coordinate 33,647 downwards.
CACGGTCCAGCCGCCGTTCACCGTCCGTACAGCGAGCACGGGCGAACTGGAGCCAACTTGTTCAGACAAGTGATCTGACAAGTGCAGCCCCCTTCGTCTCCGGGAGAGACCGTGCTCAGTTCCACCGCCCGTCGTGGCGCGGCCGTACTGCTCAGCGCCGCCGTCCTGACCACGCTCAGCGCGTGCGGCGCAGCGCCCGACCCGCAGCAGCCCGGCGGCGCCGCCTCCGGCGACGCCAAGGGCAAGACCCAGCCGGGCGCCGCGACCTCGGCGGCCGACCTCGGCGGCATGGAGGCCCTCGTTGCCGCCGCCGAGAAGGAGGGCCAGCTCAACGTGATCGCCCTGCCGCCGGACTGGGCGAACTACGGCGAGATGGTCAAGGCCTTCCAGGCGAAGTACCCCAAGATCAAGGTCGGCAGCGAGAACCCGGACGCCACCAGCGCCGACGAGATCGCCGCGGTCAAGTCCCGCAAGGGCCAGAAGCGCGCCCCCGACGTCCTCGACCTCGGCATCGCCTTCGCCCGCAGCGGCGCCGCCGAGAACCTCTTCGCCTCCTACAAGGTCACCGCCTGGGACAAGATCCCCGGCTCCCAGAAGGACGCCGACGCCCGCTGGTACAACGACTACGGCGGCTACGTCTCCATCGGCTGCGACGCCGCGCGCATCCCCAACTGCCCGCAGACCTTCGCCGACCTCCTCAAGCCCGAGTACAAGGGCAAGGTCGCCCTCAACGGCAACCCGACCAAGTCCGGCTCCGCCTTCGGCGGCGTCTACGCGGCCGCCCTCGCCAACAAGGGCTCCTTCGCCGACATCCAGCCCGGCATCGACTTCTTCGGACAGCTGCGCAAGAGCGGCAACTTCATCCCCGTCGAGTCCACCCCGGCCACCGTCGAGAAGGGCGAGACCCCCATCTCGATCGACTGGGACTACCTGAACGCCGGCTACGCCGAGCAGTTCAAGGGCAAGGGCGTCGACTGGAAGGTCTCCGTCCCCTCCGACGGCGTCTACGCCCAGTACTACTCCCAGGCCATCAACAAGGACGCCCCCAACCCGGCGTCCGCCCGCCTGTGGATGGAGTTCCTCTACAGCGCCGAGGGCCAGAACATCTGGCTCAAGGGCCACGCCCGCCCCGTGCTGCTCCCCGTGATGGCCGCCGACGGCACCGCCGACAAGGACGCCGTCACCAAGCTCCCGCAGGTCCAGGGCACCCCGAACTTCCCGGCCTCCACCGAGCTCGACAAGGCCAAGGCCACCCTCGCCGAGAAGTGGGACAAGGCCCTCAGCTGATGTCCGCACCCACCCCCACCTCCCCCACGACGGGGACCGCCGGCGGCACCACCCTCCGCCGCCGGCGGCGCGGCCCGCGCACCTGGCTCGCCGCCCTCCCCCTCATCGCCTTCACCGGGCTCTGCTTCGGCCTGCCGCTCGGCGCCATCGCCTTCGGCGCCGTCACCCGCACCGACCCGGTCACCGGCACCACCGGCCTCACCGGCGAGCACCTCGCCCGCTCCCTCCAGGGCCCCTACCTCGACTCCCTCATCGGCAGCGTCCAGCTCTCCGCCCTGACCGCACTGCTCGGCGGAGTCCTCGGCGTCCTGATCGCCCAGGCCCTGGTCACCTCCCGCTCCACCGCCCTGCGCTCCGCGGCCCTGACCGCCTCGGGCGTCCTCGCCAACTTCGGCGGGGTGCCGCTCGCCTTCGCGTTCATCGCCACCGCCGGGATCTCCGGAGTCGTCACCCAGCTCGCGGACCTCACCGACCTCGGCTGGGACCTGTACTCCTTCACCGGCCTCGCCGTGGTCTACCTGTACTTCCTCACCCCCCTGATGGTCCTGGTGATCGTGCCCGCCCTGGACGGGCTCCGCCCGCAGTGGCGCGAGGCTGCCCAGAACAACGGGGCCACCGCACGGCAGTTCTGGCGCCACGTCGGCCTGCCCGTGCTGGCACCCTCCCTGCTCGGCGGCTTCGTCCTGCTCTTCGGCACCGCCTTCGCCGCGCACGCCACGGCCGCGGCCCTCGTCGGCGGCTCCGTACCGCTGGTCACGCTGAAGATCGCCGACGCCCTCTCCGGCAACGTGCTCACCGGCCAGGAGAACGTGGCGCTCGCCCTCGGCCTCGACATGATCCTGATCGCCGGCCTGGTCATGGCGGTCTACCTGCCCCTCCAGCGACGGAGCGCCCGATGGCTGCGATGACCCCGACCGCCACCCGGGCGGACCGTGCCGAAGCTGCCGGCGGCGCCGCCCCCGCGCGGGCCCGCCGCCCGCGTCCCCGCATCTGGCGCGGAGCCGTCCTCGCACTCGCGGGCGCCTACTTCCTGCTTCCGCTCGCCGCCTCCTTCGTGTTCACCGTGCACGTGCCCGGCCAGGGCCTCACCTCCGAGGCCTACACCGAACTGCTGGGCGCCGAGGGCTTCATGAGGAGCCTGCTCCTGTCGCTCGGCCTGGCCGCCGCTACCATCGCGCTGTCCCTGCTGCTGGCGGTGCCGGCACTGGTCGCCGTACGGATCGGCTCGCCGAGGCTGCGGCCGTTGGTGGAGGTGATGTGCATGCTGCCCCTGGTCGTACCGCCCATCGCCCTGGTCACCGGCATCACCACGGTGCTCCGCTGGGGGCCCGAGCACCTCTCGCGGACCCCGCTGTACCAGACCTTCCTCGCCGTCCAGAACCCGGACTTCCCCGTCGTCCTGGTCCTCGCGTACACGGTGCTGGCACTGCCCTTCGTCTACCGCTCGCTCGACGCGGGACTGCGCGCCGTCGACGTCCCCACCCTGGTCGAGGCCGCCCGCAGCTGCGGAGCGAGCTGGCCGCACGTGGTCCTGCGCGTCCTGCTGCCCAACCTGCGGGCCTCGCTCGCGGGAGCGGCCTTCCTCACCCTGGCCCTGGTCCTCGGCGAGTTCACCATCGCCTCGCTCCTCGGCTTCCAGCCCTTCGCCGTGTGGATCGTCTCCATCTCCGGCGCCCAGGCCCGGATGTCGGTGGCCGTCTCCATCCTCAGCCTCCTCATCACCTGGCTGCTGCTGCTCGTCCTCTCGCGGGCCGGCACGAACCCCTCCCCGGTCTCCGCCGCCCCCGCCACCTCCCGCAAGGAGTCCTGACCCCCATGTCCACGACCCTCACCGCGCCGCGGAAGCCGGCCGGCCCCGCCGCCCCGGCGGGTGCCCGCGTCGAATTCCGCGGCCTGCGCCGGGCGTTCGGCTCCACCGTCGCACTCGACGGCCTCGACCTCACCGTCGAACCCGGCGAACTCCTCGCCCTGCTCGGCCCCTCGGGCTGCGGCAAGACCACCGCCCTGCGGGTCCTCGCGGGCTTCGAGACGCCCGACGCCGGCGAAGTCCTCGTCGACGGCGAGGACATCACCCGGGTCCCGGCCAACCGCCGCGACGCCGGCATGGTCTTCCAGTCGTACAGCCTCTTCCCCAACCTCAGCGCCCGCGACAACGTGGCCTTCGGCCTGCGCGTGCGCAAGGTGCCCGCCGCGCAGCGCCGCGAGCGCGCCGCCGAACTCCTCGACCTGGTGGGCCTGCCCGACCACGGCGACCGCTACCCGCACCAGATGTCCGGCGGCCAGCAGCAGCGCGTCGCCCTCGCCCGCGCCCTCGCCCTGCGCCCCCGCGTGCTCCTCCTGGACGAGCCGCTCTCCGCCCTGGACGCCAAGGTACGGGCCAACCTGCGCGAGGAGATCCGCCGCCTGCAGCTCGACCTCGGCATCACCACCGTGTTCGTCACCCACGACCAGGAGGAGGCCCTGTCCATGGCCGACCGGGTCGCCGTGCTGAACGCGGGCCGCCTGGAGCAGTGCGCCGCCCCCGCCGAGCTGTACGAACGCCCCGCGACCCCCTTCGTCGCCGAGTTCGTCGGCACCATGAACCGGCTCCCCGGACGCCTCACCGACACCGGCCTCGTGGAGGTCGCCGGCATCCGGCTGCCCGTCGACGGCCCCGTCCCGGCCACCGCGGACGTGGAGGTGCTGGTCCGCCCCGAGAACCTCACCGTGACCGCCGACCCCGAGGGCGGCGCCACCGTCGCCTCCGCCTCCTTCTTCGGCGCCGTCACCCGCCTCCACCTCGACCTCGCCGACGGCACCCGGGTCAAGGCCGACCTGCCGTCGCGCGACGCCGGGGACCTGGCCCCGGGCGCGCGGGCCGTCGTGGGACCGGCCGAACGGCCCGTGCTCGTCGTGGCGAGGACCGCGTGAACGCACCCGCCGCCGTGCTCTTCGACATGGACGGCACCCTCGTCGACACCGAGGTGCTGTGGTGGGAGGCCACCGAGGCGACCGCGGAGCGGCTCGGACACCGCCTCGGCCCCGCCGACGCCCCCGAGGTCGTCGGCCGCGCCGTCCCGGACACCGCCGCCCACCTCGTACGGGTGGCAGGGCGCGGGGAACCGGCGCAGGTCGCCGCCGAACTCACCGAGGGCTTCTTCCGCAGGGTCGCCGCCGGGGCGCCCCTGCGCCCCGGCGCCCAGCGGCTGCTGACCGCGCTGGAGGCCGAGGGGATCCCCTTCGCGCTGGTGAGCGCGTCGCCGCGGGTGGTCGTGGACGAGGTGGTCGGGGGCGCGCTCGCACACGTCCCGTTCGCCTTCACGCTCTCCGCCGACGACACCGTACGGACCAAGCCGCACCCCGAGCCCTACCGAGCCGCCGCCGCCCGCCTGGGCCTCGCGCCCGCGAGCTGCGTGGCCGTGGAGGACTCCCCGGACGGCGCGGCCTCCGCCGAGGCCGCGGGCTGCGCGCTGCTGGTGGTGCCCTCGCTGCTGGACGTACCGCGCTCGGCGCTGCGCACCTTCGCGGCCTCCCTGGAGGAGGTCACCCCGGAGCTGCTGCGCGGCATGAGCGCAGCCGGGCCCGCGGCTCAGGCCGACAGGACGAGCAGCTCCAGGATGCCCTCGGCGTAGGCCCCGGAGACCGACCCCGGCCCGGTCTCCAGCACGCCGACCAGCAGCGGCAGGCCGGTCCGTACGTGGGCCGCGACCTGTCCGTACAGGCCCGCCCCGTACGGCTCCCCGTCCTCCTCGGCGCTCAGCAGGGACAGCAGGGTCCACAGCAGCGCCTCGCGGGTCGTCAGCCGGGGCGGGCCGGCCGACCACACGGCCATCAGCACCGCGCAGGCGGCCGGCGCCGGGGGCCACAGCCGGGTCCCGGTGAACACGTGTCCCTGCAACGCGTGGTACGCCGCCGGATGTCCCTCGGCCGCGTCCCACAGGGCGTCCTCCAGGTGTTCCGCCGAGCGGCCGCAGCCGCAGGTCACGGACGCCCAGTCCTGCCGTGCGAGCTCGGCCCGCACACCGTCCGGCACCAGCGGGCTGCTGCGCGGCTTGTCCTTCCCTCTCATGAGGCTCCTTTCACGAGGCCCCAGTATGGGAGGGAGCGGGGACCGGGTCGAGCGGGGCCGCCGCGCCCACGGCCCGCATGGCAGTCTGGGGCCCGTGAACGAGGCACCGCAGGCAGCAGACGCACACCGGGAACCCCGCAGGGCCTCCGCCCGGACGCCCCTCTACCTGAAGGTCGCCGAGGACCTGCGCGGGGCCATCTCCGCCGGCGCGTACGGATCCGGGGCCCGGCTTCCCGCCGAGGACGAACTCGCCCGCCGCTACGCCGTCTCCCGGGGCACCGTACGCCAGGCCCTCGCCGCGCTGCGCACCGACGGCCTGATCACCTCCCGCCGCGGCACCCGCCGCGTGGTGCTCGGCGGGCCGGGGGAGGAGAACGCCGCCACCGAGCTGCGCAGCTTCACCCGCTGGGCCCGCTCGCTGGGGCAGGAGCCGGGCGGCCGGACCGTCGCCGTGGACCCGGGCACGGCGGACGGGGAGGAGGCGGAGCAGCTGCGGATCGCCACGGGCGACCCGGTGTACCGGGTACTGCGGCTGCGCACCCTGGCGGGGGAGCCGGTGATGGTGGAGCGGACGACCTACCCGCGGGCGGTCGGCGCCCTGGTGGCGGGGATGCCCATGGACACCGTCTCGTACTCGGAGCAGCTCGCCCGGCACGGGGTCCTCTTCACCGACGCCCACCACACCATCGACATCACCCCCGCCGACGCCGACGACGCACGGCTGCTGGGCTGCCGGGCCGGTGAGGCGCTGCTGCGGGAGCGGCGGCGGTCCACCGACCCGGCCGGCACCCCGGTCGAGTGGTCGCAGGACCGCTACCTGCCCGGGACGGTGGCCTTCACGGCGCACTCGACGGCGGCCAGTGCCCTGGGGCGCCGGCTGCGGCCGTGAGCCGGGGCTCAGTCCCGGGTGCGGAGCAGCGACGCCAGCAGCGGCCTGAAGTGCGCGAAGTCCGGGGTCACCCCCAGCGGGTCCTTGGCCCGCTCGTCCCACCGCCGCACGGCGACCGCGTCGGCGGCCCCGGGCAGCGCCTCGAAGGCACGGGCCTGCCGCGCCGTCATCGGCCCGCCCTGCACGCGCAGGGTGTGCACCGAGGCCTCGGAGAGCAGGCCGAAGTATCCGGGCTCGGCCGTGCACAGGTAGCGCTTGGCGGCCACGTGCAGCCGTACCGGCTCGGTCACCTCCGGCCCGAACCATCGGGCCAGCCAGTCGGCCCCGGTGTGGCTGTGCCGGTTGTCCAGGCCCTCCTCCATCAGGTCGTGGCCGGTCACCGTCCCGTGGAAATGGCCGATGTCGTGCAGCAGAGCGGCGGCCACCAGATGGGCGGGGGCCCCGGCCGCCTCGGCGAGGGCGCCGGCCTGGAGCATGTGCTCGGCCTGCGTGACCTCTTCGCCGAGGTACTCGGCCGCGCCCTCGCCCGCGAAGAGCGCGGCGAGCAGATCGAGGGGGGCGGGAGCTCCGGCGTTCACGCGGCGCCTCCTTCGCGGCGCAGCACGGCCAGGGCCGAGCCCAGTCCGTCGAGGTCGGCGTACGCTCCCTGGAGGTGGCGTCCGCCGCTCTCGGCGAAGGCCGTACGGGCGTGCAGCAGGCGGGTGTTGTCGAAGATGAGGCAGTCCCCGGGCGTGAGGCGGAAGTCCAGGCGCAGGTCCGGGCGGAGCAGCAGTTCGCCGAAGCGCCGGTAGGCGGCGTAGAACTCCTCCAGGACCGGGGCGCTCTCGTGGAGGGTGCCGAAGGAACGGTTGTTGAACCGGATCTCGCGGATCCGCCCGAGCGGGTCCACGTCGATCAGGGGCCGCTGCGCGCGCAGTTCGGTGCGCGCGTCGGTGAAGACGAACTCCACCGGAACCCGGGTCAGCACGTCGAAGGCCCGCGGGGCCTCCTGCCGCAGCAGCGCGGCGGCGTGGAAGCCGTCCACCAGCCCGGAGTCCCCGCCGAGCGCCTCGTTGCGCAGGCAGTGCAGCAGTTGCACGGTCGGCACCGGGTCCCGGTACGGGTTGTCGGTGTGCGGGCCGATCGCCGCTCCGGTGAAGGCCAGGTTGTTCGGGTCGGCCTCGACCCGGACCTCGAAGAGCTCCCCGTAGTTCGTCCGGCGTACGAATCCGAAGGTCTCCGCGACGTCGAGCACCATCCGGTCCCGGTGGGGGACGTCCCGCAGCAGGACGAAGCCGAGCCGCCGAACGCTCTCCAGCGCCCGGATCCGTACCGAGCGGTCGCCGATGTAGGCGTCCCACGAGGCCCCGGGCAGCCGTCCGGTGAGGTCGGCCGCGGCCCACAGCTCCTTGTCGGCCTCGGTCCGGCCGTCGCCGCGGGGCCCCTGCGGGCCGCCGGGGCAGTGGGCGTCGAGCCAGGCGGCCGGGTAGCGCGAGCGGTGCCCGTCGGGTTCCCACATCACCTCCCACACGGGCCCGTCGTCGCCCGGCAGCTCGCGCGCGGAGCCGACGGCGGGCCGGGGCGGCAGGTCGGTGATCTGGAACAGCTTCTGACCGGTGCGCGGATCGCGGCAGTCGCCGCAGGGGCAGTTGTCGCGCAGCCAGGGTGCGGGCGAATCGCTGATCGCCGTCGAGGACATCGGGGCTCCCGGGGTCGAAAGTTGTATGTACAACTCTGGGTGGGTGTTCGGCATGCTGGCAGCCCCCGATGGCCGGGGGATGGCGCCGAGGTGGCCGGAAGGTCCGGAGGGGACCGGAACCGGACCGGAGGGGACCGGAACCGGATCTCGGGCACCTTCGTCTGAGACCCGTGTGGATGAAGCGAAGGATCCCGGCCCTGCTGTTCGCCCTGCTCGCCGTCCTGGCGGGCTCCCTGATCAGCCCCGCCTACGCATGCGGCTGCGGGGCGATGGTTCCCGACGGGGCGTCGCGGATCGGCGTCGACCGGGAGGCCTCGGTGGTGCGCTGGGACGGCCGCGCCGAAGAGATCGTGATGCGGTTCACCGTCGGGGGCGACGCCCGTCGCGCCGCCTGGATCATGCCGGTCCCCGGACGGGCGACCGTGGGCCTCGGCGACGCCGGGCTCTTCCCCGCGCTCACCGAACTCACCCGGCCCGTGCACCGCACCCGTACGTACTTCTGGCCGCGCGACACCGACTGGCCCTTCGCCGACGACCGGGACCGCCACGTCGGCGCCGCACCGCCCGGCGCCGCCCCCTCGGTCGGCGTGGTCGGCCGCGAGCGGCTCGGCGACTTCGACGTCGCCCGGCTCACCGCCACCGACCCGGACGCCCTGCGCACCTGGCTGGAGACCAACGGGTTCAAGCTGCCCGACCGGCTCGCGGTCGAACTGAAACCGTACGTCGACCAGAAGTGGGAGTACGTGGCCGTCCGTCTCGCCCCCCGCGACCAGGGCAGGCCCCTGAGCGGTGAACTGGACCCGCTGCGGATCCGGTTCGACAGCACCCGCCTCGTCTACCCGATGCGACTGTCCCGGCTGGCCCGGACCCCGCAGTCCCTCGGCCTGTTCGTGCTGGCCGCCCACCGGATGGAGCCCGCCTCCGCGATCGGCGGGGCCACCCCGGAGGTGACCTTCGCCGGACGGATCAACCCGAAGGGCCCGCTGGCCGAACTCGCGGGCGACCAGCCGGTGTTCCTGACCGCGATCGACCAGAGGTTCCCGGACCCGGCCCGCATCGACGGGGACCACGAACTGCGCGCCACCGCCGAGGACACCCCCTACCAGCGGGCCGTCTACCGCTACGAGGTCCTCACCGTGGGCGGCGTCCCGGTCTGGCCGCTCGCCGTGGCGGGCGCCCTCCTGACGGTGGCCGCGGGCACGGCACTCCTGATCCGCCACCGCCACCGCCACGCCCGCCGGGCCCGGTCCGTCTGACGCCCCGCCGCCGGGCCCGCTCCGCCCGCCGCCGCCCGGGGACTCACTCCTGCGGCAGGACCACCGTCACCCCGGAGCCGGGCGCCGAGCCCATCGCGGCGAGGGCCGCCGGGGCGCCGGACAGCGGGAGGGAACGGGTCACCAGCAGGTCCGGGCGCAGCGCGCCTGAGCGGACCAGTTCCAGCATCGGCGGGTAGGCGTGGGCGGCCATCCCGTGACTGCCCAGCACCTCCAGCTCCCAGCCGATGACCCGGTCCATCGGCAGCGCCGCCGGGCCGGACTCCGCGGGGAGCAGCCCGACCTGGACGTGCCGCCCGCGCCGGCGCAGCCCGGCCACCGACGCGGCGGCCGTGGCGGGGGAGCCCAGGGCGTCCAGCGAGAGGTGGGCGCCGCCGCGGGTGAGCTCCCGTACGGCCCCGGCCGCGCCCGCGGGCCCGGCGGCCCGGGGGTCGAGGGCGTGGGCCGCGCCGAAGGAGAGGGCCAGTTCCCGTGCCGCGGGGGCCGTGTCGACGGCGACGACCCGCGCGCCCGCGGCCGCCGCGATCATCACCGCGGACAGGCCGACGCCGCCGCAGCCATGGACGGCGACCCACTCGCCCGCCGCCACCCGGCCCCGCGCGACCACCGCCCGGAACGCCGTGGCGAACCGGCAGCCCAGGGCGGCGGCCGTGGCGTACGAAAGCTCCCCGGGCACCGCCACCAGGTTCACGTCGGCGTGGTCCAGGGCCACGTACTCCGCGAAGGAACCCCAGTGCGTGAACCCGGGCTGCGTCTGGCGGGCGCACACCTGGTGCTCGCCGGCCGCGCAGTCGGGGCAGGTGCCGCAGGCGCAGACGAAGGGGACGGTCACCCGGTCGCCGGGCCGCCAGGCGGACACCCCGGTGCCCACCGCCTCGACGACACCGGCCAGTTCGTGCCCGGGGACGTGCGGCAGGGTGATGTCGGGGTCGTGGCCCATCCAGCCGTGCCAGTCGCTGCGGCACAGCCCCGTCGCCTCGACGCGCACCACGACCCCGCCCGGCTCCGGCGCCGGATCGGGCACCTCCCGGACCTCGGCCGGCTCCCCGTACCGTTCGAACACCACCGCGCGCATGGGACCGCCCCTCCGTAGACCGCCCCCACGCTACGCCCGCAGCCGCCGGGGGATCAGCCCGCGGCCCGGCGCAGGGCCAGGGCCGCGAGGGCCTCGGGGGCGCCGGCCTGGCCCCGGATCCCGGGGAAGGCGTTGACGTCCACGATGAGCGGGGCGCCGCCCGCGGTGCCGATGACGTCCACGCCGTAGACGTCCAGCGCGAACACCTCGCCCACCCGCAGCGCCAGTTCGGCCCAGCCGTCGGGAAGGCGGTCCAGGCTCCGCGCCGGTTCCTTGCCCCCGGCGGCCAGTTCGGAACGCCGCAGGCCCGCGAAGACCCGGTCCCCGATCACCCACAGCTTGTGGTCCCAGCCGTCGTTGGGCGCGAACGCCTGCACCACGACCGGCTCCTCGCTCCAGTGGCCCACCAGCTCCGCCAGCCGCGAGGGACCGTCGAGGCGGGCGACCAGGTCGTGCTTGTGGCTGCGCCGGCTCTTGACCACCATCGGCCACGGCAGCCCCGCCGCGCCCTCCAGCAGCGCCGCCGCGGCGAAGGTGCGGGTGGGGGCGAAGGGCAGCCCGGCCCGCAGGGCGAGCTCGGCCATGCCGGTACGGTCCTGGCAGGCCTCGGTGGCGGCGGCCGAGTTCAGCACGGGCGCCCCCCGCCGCTCCAGCTCCCGGGCCAGGGCCAGCGCGGAGGGGGTGCGCGCCTTCAGCAGGTAGATGTCGGCCCGCGCGTCGGCCGCCCCCGCGGGTCCGGCGGCCGGATCCAGCACGTCCACCGCGTGCCCGCCGGGGGCCAACGCCCGGGCGGTGGCCGCCAGCAGGGGGTGCCCGGCGTCCGGAGTGATCAGGCCGATCCTCACGCGCCGTCCCCCGCGCCCGCGGCCACCTGGAGCGGGATCGTCACGGGCAGCACGAACGGCGCGGCGGGCGGGCACTCGCGCCGGCCGCCCGCGCGGGCCAGCGCCAGGACGGCACGGGCCACCCTGGCCGCGGCGTCCGGTACCTGCCGGAAGCTCGGGAAGTCGTTCACGTCGACCACCACCGGCCCGTCGGGACCCAGCAGGACGTCGACCCCGTACAGGTCCAGCCCGTACACCTCGCCCACCCGGGCGGCGATCCGGGCCACTTCGGCCGGCAGCGGCACCTGCCGCTCGCGGACCGTGGCGTCCGGGTGCAGGGGGGAGCAGCGCTCGGTGGCGAAGAGCTCGCCGTCCACGCAGTACACCTTGATGTCGGTGCCCGCGTTCGGGACGTACGGCTGCGCGATGAGCATGGCCTCGCCCGCGAGTTCCGGCAGGAGCGCGGCGAGCCGGTCCGGCGAGGCCAGCAGGTGCACGCCCCGCCCGGAGCTGCCGTCGGCGGGCTTGACCACGAGCGGGTACGCGCTGTCGGGTATCTCCGCGAGGAGTTCGGGCCGGGCGACGGCGTAGGTCTGCGGCTGGGGCAGGCCCCGGGCGCTGCCGATGGCGGCGGCCAGCGCCTTGTCCCGTACGCCGCGGATCGCGCGGGCGTCGTTGACCGTGGTCATGCCGGCGGCGGCCGCCGCTTCGAGCAGGGTGAGCCCCGGTCCGCCGGACACGGTCTTCAGCACCCACGCGTCGTGGAAGCCCGAGCGGACGACCTCGTCCATGCGCAGCAGGGAGCCCCCCGGACGGACCACGTCCACCCGGTGTCCCCATGCCGACAGTTGCCGGATCACCTCGTTCGGCATGCCGTCACGGCGGTAGTGCTCTTCCACCAGGAAGCAGAGCCTCATGACCTTCCCCATATTCCCCGGACGCCCCTCCGCCGATCCCGTCCGGCGAGCTGTGACGTCACAGGATGCCATGGCATAGCCCCGAAACCGCTCCAGATGCAGCCTTAGTGGGCGCTACAGAGCGTGATATTCGACAAAACCTTTCCTAAACGATCAGCAATCCTCTTATAGTTGTGCCTCGTTGCCACAGGAACCCTCTCTTCCATTTACGCCCGGTTTGAGGCTTTGACTAATGACGGCGTCGCCCTCCCCCCTTCGCCCCTCCGCGCTCGCGCTGCTCGTCACCGCGGCGGCCACGGGTGCTTTCTCGATGGCGGCGGTGGCCGCGGCCCCGTCGTCCATCCGCGTTCCCCTCGGATGGTTCGCGGCCTCCGGATCGCTGCTCCTCGCCGTGGCCGCCTGCGCCGTCACCTGGTGGGCGCGCAATGCCCGGCAGCTGCGCGCCCAGGTCTCGGCGCTCACCGCCGACGTCGCCGTCCGTGACGCGCACATCGCCCGGCTCGCCGCCGACGCGGCCCGCGAGAGCGCGGCCCACACCGCCGAACGCGGCCGGCTCGTCGCGGCGCACACCGCCGAGATGGACCACTGGACCACCGCCCGCGCCACCGAACTGGACCGGCTGACGGCCGCCCACACCGCCGAGCTCGACAGCTTGACCGCCGCGCAGCAGGCCACCCGCGAACGGCTGGCCGAAGAACTGCGCCTGGCCCGGTCCGGACGGGCCGCCGCCATGGCCGCCGCCGCCAACGCGGCCGGCCGCATGCAGGCCCTCGCCACCGGAATGCTGGCCGACCTGCGCGAGATGGAGCACAAGCACGCCGACGAGGAAGTCCTCGGCGACCTGCTGCACCTCGACCACCGCACCGCCCAGGCGGGCCGCCTCGCCGACTCCATCGCCGTCCTCACCGGAGCCCGCTCGGGCCGCCGCTGGGCCAAGCCGATCGTCATGGAGTCGATCCTGCGCGGCGCGATGGGACGCATCGGCGGCTACCAGCGGGTGCGCCTGCACTCCACCAGCGAGGCGGCCGTCGCCGGACACGCCGCCGAAGGCGTCATGCACGCCCTCGCGGAACTCCTCGACAACGCTGCGAACTTCTCGCCGCCCACCGCCGAGGTCCACGTCTACGTGGAGGAGGTGCCGGCCGGGATCATCATCACCGTCGAGGACAGCGGCCTCGTCATGAGCGAGATCCAGCTGAGCCGCGCCGAACAGGCCGTCACCGCCGAGTCCCTGGACCTGGCCGGACTCTCCGGAACCCGCCTCGGCCTCGCCGTCGTCGGCCGCCTCGCCCGCAAGCACGGGCTCACGGTGTCCTTCCGGCCCTCCGCGCGCGGCGGCACCGGCGCGCTGATGATGCTCCCGCAGGACCTGATCAGCCGCGCCCCGGCCGAACCCGTCCCCGCCCCGCCGCTGATCGGCGCCCCCGAACCCGCCCCGCGGGCCGTCGCCGCGCCCGCGCAGGCGCCCGCCCCGGAGGCCGAGCCGGTCCACGACGGCGCGGACACCACCCCCGACTCCGAAACCACCGGTACGACCCCGGTGCTCGGCGAGAGCGGACTGCCCCAGCGGCGGCGCGGCCGGACCCTGGCGGCCGCCCACCCCGAAGGACCCGACGCCGCCGGCGCGGCGGCCCGTACCCCGGCCGCCCCCGGCAGCGCCTCCCAGTCCGCCACCCGCTTCGGCAGCTTCCGCCAGGCCGTGCGCGGCACCTCGGCGCAGCAGCCCTCGACCCCCACGCACCCGGAAGGCAACACGCAATGACCGGCTCCACCACCGACGAGACGCTCAGCTGGCTCCTGGAGGGTCTCCTGGAGCGCACCCCCGGCGCCCGGCACGCCCTCGTGCTCTCCCGCGACGGCCTCAAGCTGTGCCGCACCCCCGAGCTCTCCGTCGACCAGGCCGACCAGCTCGCGGCGATCTCCGCGGGCATCCAGAGCCTGTCCCACGGGGCGTCCATCGAGTTCGGTGACGGCAGCGGCGGGGTCCGATCCGCCATGGCCGAGTTCTACGGCGGCATCCTCTTCATCGTCGAGGCCGGCGAGGGCGCGCACCTCGCCCTCGTCGCCGCCGACGACGCCGACGCGGGCCTCGTCGGCCACAACATGTCCGAACTGGTGGAGCAGCTGAGCGAACATTTGATCGCCAGGCCCCGGGGATGAGCCGCGGCAGGCCGGGCCGGGACGACTCCCCGGACCGGCTCTACACCCTCACCGGCGGCCGCAGCAGCTCCGGTTCCGACGCGTTCGACCTGGTCACCCTGATCGTCGCCGAATGCGACCCGGTGCCCGGCATGCAGTCCGAGCACGCCGCGATCCTGCGGATGTCCCGCTTCCCGACGGCGGTCGTCGAGATCGCGGCCGAGCTCGGTCTGCCGGTGTCGATCGTCCGGATCCTCCTCGCCGACCTCCACGGCACCGGCCGCATCAGCGCACGGCACCCCCGCGCCACGACGTACCGCCTTCCCGACCTCGACATCCTGGAGCAGGTGCTCGTTGGACTCCGCAACCTCTGACCCGGGCGAGCCCCGTCAGGCCCTCAGCAGCACCGCCGACAACGGCCTCAAGATCGTCATCGTGGGCGGTTTCGGCGTCGGCAAGACCACCATGGTCCGCTCCGTCAGCGAGATCCGCCCGCTGAACACCGAGGAGACGATGACGAAGGCCGGTGAGGCCGTCGACGACACCGAAGGCATCAACGCCAAGACCGCCACCACGGTCGCCTTCGACTTCGGCCGCGTCACCCTCGACGCCCACAACGTGCTCTACCTCTTCGGCGCCCCCGGCCAGGAGCGGTTCTGGTTCCTGTGGGACCGGCTGTTCTCCGGCACCCTCGGCGCGGTCGTCCTGGTCGACACCCGCCGGCTCGCGGACTCCTGGTACGCCATCGACCGCCTCGAACACCACGGCACGCCCTTCGTCGTGGCCTGCAACGACTTCGGCGGCCCCACCCACACCCCGGAGCAGGTCCGCGGCGCCCTCGACCTGCCGCCCGAGGTGCCACTGCTGTTCTGCGACGCCCGCTCCCGCGAGTCCAGCAAGCACGTGCTGATCTCCCTCGTCGAACACCTCCAGCACCTCCAGCGCGCACGACACCCCCAGACGGCCCTCCAGCCCCCGATTCCGGAGCCCACCCCGTGACCACCCCCGAGCCCCAGCCCGTCTACCTCGGCGGCCCCCGCTTCCAGACCGAACCCGCCGAGCTGTACCGGGAGATGCGCCGTGACCACGGCGCCGTCGCCCCGGTCGTCCTCGACGGCGACGTCCCGGCCTGGCTGGTCCTCGGCTACCGCGAACTCCACCAGGTCACCAGCGACCCCCAGCTCTTCTCGCGCGACTCCGACCTGTGGAACCAGTGGGACCGCATCCCCGCCGACTGGCCCCTGCTCCCGATGATCGGCCGCAAGCAGCCGTCCATCCTCTACACCGTCGGCGAACGCCACCGCGAACGCGCCGCCGTGATCTCCGCCGCCCTGGAGGCCGTGGACCCCTTCGAACTCAAGGGCCACGCCGAACGCTTCGCCGACGAGCTGATCGACCAGCTCTGCGGCAGGGGCGCGTGCGACATCGTCGGCGAGTACGCCATGCTCCTGCCGCTGCGCGTCCTCGCCCGCATCTACGGCTTCTCCGACGAACAGGGCCCCGGCCTCGTCACCGCCATGAACGACATGATCAACGGACGGGAGGGCGCCCTGGACGGCCAGCGCCACCTCGGCGAGTCGATGTACGGGCTGCTCGCCGCCAAGGCCGCCGAGCCCGGTCACGACGTCGCCTCCCGGATGCTGGCCAACACCGCCGGCTTCACCCTCGACGAGGTCGCCCAGGACCTGATGGTGATGATGGCCGCCGGCCACCAGCCCACCGCGGACTGGATCGGCAACTCGCTGCGCCTGATGCTCACCGACGACCGGTTCGCCGCCTCCCTGGCCGGCGGCCGCCACAGCGTCGGCGAAGCCATGAACGAAGTGCTCTGGGAGGACACCCCGACCCAGAACGTCGCCGGCCGCTGGACCACCCGCGACACCAAGCTCGGCGGACAGCACATCGGCAGCGGCGACCTGGTCCTGCTGGGCCTGGCCGCCGCCAACGGCGACCCGGCCGTCCGGACCGACGCGGGCGCCCTCACCGGCGGGAACAACGCCTTCTTCTCCTTCGGCCACGGCGAACACCGCTGCCCCTTCACGGCCCAGGAGGTCGCCGAGGTCATCGCGCGGACCGGCATCGAGGTCCTTCTCGACCGGCTCCCCGACGTCGACCTGGCCGGCCCCGCAGAGGAGCTCACCCGGCGTCCCTCGCCGTGGCTGCGCGGACTGACCGCGCTCCCCGTGACCTTCACTCCCACCCCCGCTCTTGGAGCCGCCCGATGACCTGCCCGATCGACCACACCGGCCCCGCCCCCCTGGTCCTCGACCCGTTCGTCGCCGACCTCGACGCCGAGAGCGCCGCCCTGCGCGCCGCGGGCCCGCTGGTCCCCGTCGTGCTGCCCGGCGGCGTCGGCGTGTACGCCGTCACGCACCACGCCGAGGCCAGGAGACTGCTCACCGACCCCAGAGTGGTCAAGGACATCAACGTGTGGGGGGCCTGGCAGCGCGGCGAGATCCCCCTGGACTGGCCGCTGATCGGCCTCGCCAACCCCGGCCGCTCCATGCTCACCGTCGACGGCGAGGAGCACCGCCGCCTGCGCACCCTGGTTGCCCAGGCCCTGACCGTGCGCCGGGTGGAGAAGCTGCGCGCCGGCATCGAGGCCCTGACCACGGAGATGCTCGACAAGCTGGCCACCCTCCCGGCCGGCGAGAGCGTCGACCTGAAGGCGCACTTCGCGTACCCGCTCCCGATGAACGTCATCAGCGAGCTGATGGGCGTCGACGCCGGCGAACACCCGCGGCTCAAGGCGCTCTTCGAGAAGTTCTTCTCCACCCAGACCCTGCCCGAGGAAGTCCCGCAGATGATGGCGGACCTCGGCGCGCTCTTCTCCCGCATCGTGGAGTCCAAGCGCGAGACCCCGGGCGACGACCTCACCAGCGCCCTGATCGCGGCCTCCGAGGACGGCGACCACCTCAGCACCGAGGAGATCACCAACACCCTCCAGCTGATGGTCGCCGCGGGCCACGAGACCACCATCAGCCTGATCGTCAACGCCGTCGTCGCCCTGGAGACCCACCCCGGGCAGCGCGCCCGCGTCCTCGCGGGGGAGGTGCCCTGGGAGAACGTCATCGAGGAGACCCTGCGCTGGTCCACCCCGACCTCGCACGTCCTCATCCGCTTCGCCACCGAGGACATCGAGGTCGGCGACCGGATCCTGCCCGAGGGCGAGGGCCTGATCGTGTCCTTCGGCGCGCTGGGCCGCGACGAGGCCCAGCACGGCGAGACCGCGGGGGAGTTCGACATCACCCGCACCCCCAACCGGCACATCTCCTTCGGCCACGGCCCGCACGTCTGCCCCGGCGCGGCCCTGTCCCGCCTGGAGGCCCTGGTCGCCCTCCCGGCCCTCTACGCCCGCTTCCCGGACCTGAGCCTGGCCGTCGGCCGCGCGGAGCTGCGCAACAAGCCGATCCTGACCCAGAACGACCTCCACGACCTGCCCGTGAGGCTCTCTGCGACCACGGTCTGACCCGGGATACCACCACGAGCTGACGCCCGGCGGCCGGCCGCGGCCTAGATTCGGCGCCATGAACACCACACGCCGCCGCACCGCGGCCGCCGCCGCCCTGTTAGCCCTGCTGCTGCCGCTCCCGGTCACCGCGGCCTCCGCCGCGCAGGCCGCGCCGACCGCGTCGGCCGCTTCGGACGCGCAGCGCACGGCGCTGGAACTGCCGCCCGCCACGGGCCGGTTCGCGGTCGGCCAGGAGGACCTCCACCTGGTCGACCGCAGCCGGACCGATCCCTGGGCCCACTCCGGGCCCCGCGAGCTGATGGTCACCCTGCGCTATCCGGCGCAGCGCGGCACCGGGCGCGCACCCGCGCCGTACATGAGCACCGAGGAAGCCCGGCTGATCCTCGCCGACAAGGGCCTGGACAAGGTCATCGACCCGGCGGTCTTCGCCGCCACCCGGGCCCACGCCCGCACCGACGCCCGGCCCGTCCGGGGCCGCTACCCGCTCGTCGTCCTCTCGCCCGGTTTCACCGTCCCGCGCGCCACCCTCAGCTCCCTGGCCGAGGAGATCGCCTCCCGCGGCTACGTGGTGGCCGCCGTCGACCACGCCTACGAGAGCGCCGCCACCGCCTTCCCCGGCGGTCGCATCCTGACGTGCCTGGCCTGCGACCAGACCCAGGGCCCCGGCGGCCGCGAGGCCGTCACCGAGGTCCGGGCCCGCGACACCTCCTTCCTGCTGGACCGCCTGACCGGACGCCACCCCGTCTGGAAGAACGCCGACGTGATCGACGCGTCCCGCATCGCCATGGCCGGCCACTCCATCGGCGGAGCCACCGCCCTGCCCGCGATGGCCGCCGACCCGCGCATCCGCTCGGGCATCGACATGGACGGCACCCTGCCCGAGCCCTACCCCGCGGCGGGCATCGGCGGCCGGCCCTTCATGCTGCTCGGCTCCGCCGCCAGCGTCCCCGGGGACGGCCCCGGCAACTGGTCCGGCCCGTGGCCGCACTTCGACGGCTGGAAGCGCTGGATCACCCTGGACGGCACCGACCACTTCGGCGCGACCGACTTCCCGGCCCTGCGCGACCAGCTCGGCCTGCCCCACCCCGAGGCCCCCCTCGCCGGACCGCGCGCCGTCGAGCTGACCCGCCGCTACGTGACGGCCTTCCTGGACCTCCACCTCAAGGGACGGCCCGCCCCGGCCCTCGACGGGCCCTCCGCCGACGCGCCCGAAGCCCGCTTCCACACCCCCTGAACGGCCCGCCGCACACAGGGGCGGTGACCGCACCGGCGGAATCGACGCGGTGACGCAGGACCGGGGTCCGGGAGCGGGTGCTCCCGGACCCCGTCACGTCCGGGCCCGAGCCCGGCTCCCGGGCGTGCCTCCCGCTACACGGGGACGGACACGAAGGTCCGGCCGGACTCGTTCTCCACCAGGACCTCCCGGACGTTCCCCGGGTCCACGGCCGCGGAGCCGTCCAGCGACGCCCCCTTGCCCTCACCGTGCTCGGCCGTGCCCACGACCCAGCCGCCCGCGGTGGAGCGCGTACCGTCCTTGGCGACCACCACCAGCCGGCACCGCTCGCCCGCCGGGATCCCGGTCACCGCCGCGTGCACCCGCACCCACTTCGCCGCCGGCGTCACCTGTACGTTCATCCGCGCACCGGTGCCCCGGTCCGTCGCGGAGGCCACCCTGGTCCCCGCCACGGGCGCCGAAGGCACCGCCGACGCCGTCGGGGACGGCGGCGGGGGCAGCGCCCCGACCTGCTCCCGGTCCCCGCCCAGCTGCGTTCCGGCCCAGAACACGGCCGCGAGCGAAGCCGCCACGGCCAGACCCGCCAGCCCCACCCGGCGCCGCGCCGACGCCGCCCGCTCCCCGCGCACCTGCCGCAGGGTCCGCTGGAGCAGCAGATCGCCTCCCTGCGGCGGCCCTTCGAGGAACGCCTCCTCGGGCACCTCGCCCAGTACGCCCTCCATCTCGCGCAACGCGGCCACCTCCTCACGGCACCGCACACAATCGCCGACGTGCTCCTCGACACGCCGTACGTCGTCCTCGTCCAGGACACCGAGCACGTACGGGCCGAGCAGTTCCTCCTCGTGCCGCTGCCGGTTCACGCCACCACCTCCCGCAGTCCGCCGGGCTGCTGGGGCGGCCGGCCTGATCGTCTGTTCCCGGCGCCGTCCCCGGTGCCGTCCGCGAACACCTCGCGCAGGGCCTTGAGCGCGTAGTGCGAGCGTGATTTGACCGTACCGGCGGGAATGCCGAGGCGGTCGGCGGCCTCGGCGACACTGCGCTGGCGGTAGTACAACTCCGTCAGCACGTCCCGGTGTTCCGGCGTCAGCCGGTCCAGAGCGCCGAGCACCGTCATGGTGTCCACCACCGCGTCCGCGTGGTCCCCCTCGACCGGGGGAGCGGCCGCCGCGCCGGAGACCTCCGGCGGCCGGGCGGCCTTGGCGCGGTACCGGTCCGTGATGATGTTGCGGGCCACGGTGAGCAGCCAGCCGCGCACCGAGCCCTTCCCGTTGACCAGGACCTCGGAATGCCGCCAGGCCCGGATCAGTGTCTCCTGCACGACGTCCTCGGCGGCGGCCCGGTCCCCGGTCAGCCGGGTGGCGTACGCGAGCAGGGCGTTGCCGTGCTCCTCGTAGACCGCCCTGATCAGTGCCTCGTCGGTCGAGCCCCGCCGAGTGCGGGGCCACAGTGGTCCGGCCATCTCACCCTCTCCGTCCGCCTGGTGTTACCTGGTGCGGTCGGAACACGCCCTGGGCGCACGTACGGTTCACGTGACGTACGTCACTCAGGTCCGGCACTCCCGTCCCTCGTTGAGGCAGACGACGACCGCGTCCATCTGCGCGTCCGTCATCACGTCGACGAACATCGCGTGGTCGGTCCGCGGGCTGTGCCGCTGCTCCGGGAAGGAATCCAGCGCGATCGGCACGCCCGGGGCCACCGCGTACGCCAGCGACAGGCGCAGCTCGGGCACCGGGAAGGTGCCCTGCGGGCACACGCCCTGCGGGGAGGGGAACAGCAGGTGGGAGCGGTGGTCGGGGGCGGTCGTGTCCAGCCCGTTCCAGCAGCTGGGGAAGACGAGCGTACGGGTGACCAGGGAGCCGGCCGGGCAGCGCGGGTAGTCGGTGGTGGACCGGTCGGGGAACCCCGAACAGCCCCAGCGGGCCCGGACGTCGGCGCGCGCCCCCGCCGTGTACGCGACGGCGTCGCCGGTCATCGCGCGCAGGAACCGGGGCATCGGGACCACCTTGCTCACCGGGCTGCCGCGGAACTCCACGGTCACGGAGGCCTCGGGCAGGATCTCGCCGGCGTTGCCGTGCCCGGCCGAGTGTTCGTGGGCCCCGTTCCCCGGCCGGTCCACCCGGCGCAGCACCGGCCAGTAGTAGGTGGAGCGGTCGCCGCCCGCGCAGCTCGTGGCGGCCCCGGCGAGCGAGGCGTCGGTCGACAGGGCGTCCGTGGAGAGGTTGCCCACGTACGCGTGGGTGTGGTGGGCGCCCGCCCGCAGGCCCGGCGAGACCACCAGGTTGTCCTCGTTCCAGTGGCCCTCCTCGTTGCGCCCGCAGTCCACCGTCACCGAGCCGGGGGAGCCACCGGCCCCGGCCGGGGGAGGCCCCTGCGGGCCGGGCGCGACCCGGCGTATGTCCACGGTGGCACCCGCCACGGAGGCCTGACGGGATCCGGCCGCCCGGGTGGCGCCCAGCACGGCGGCCGTCAGCCCGGTGCCCAGCACCAGGCAGACGAGGAGCGCCAGCAGTCGGTGTTCGTTGCCCATGGCGGTCACGGTTGCCGGTGCCCGGCACGGCCGTCAACCGGGCGTCCGCACGAGGGGCGGCGCCGGGGGTTGTAGGGGTCGTACGGCATGGCGGCTCCGGGCGCCGGACCCCTGCCCGGCGCCGGGCGGTCCGTACCCCGCGAGCCGCTCTCCGTCCCGTGCCCCACGGGTACCGGCGCCCCGCGGAGTTGGCCCGTCCGGTCCTTGCCGGGCCGCGCGCGGGCCGCGCAGAGTTCTCCGTATGACACCGGAAGAGCTCCTGCACTCCCTGGCCCGCACCCGCGTCTCCCTCGACGGCGAGGAGGTCACCTACTGGTGGTCCGGCGACGTCCATTCCTGGGCCCCCGGCGAGCCCTACCGCCGCCTCTTCGGCTTCGAGGGCGTCAACGTGGCCCGCCTCGAAACCGAGGACGCCGAGGACGGCGGGGCCGGCGGATACCGGATGCTCTCCCGGGAGGCGGCCTTCTACCTCGACCCGGGCACGCGCGAGATCCTGGAGACCTGGCAGGGCAAGCCCGTCGTCCACGTCTGGAACGACCCGGCCAACCAGAGGTGGCGGCCCTTCCCCGTCCCCCGGACCGAGCTCGGCGACCAGGTCTGCTTCAGCCTGGAGATCCCCCTCTCCTACCCCTCCCCGCTGCCCGTGGCCGACTACCCGCTGAACTCCGCCGACGACACCTACCGGGCCCTGGAACTCTTCCAGTTCTTCACCCCCGCCGCCGCCCTCGCGGGCGACGCCCCCAGCGTGCCCGCCACCATGTCCTGGACCCGCCAGTCGCCCTGGCTGCCCTGGATGGAGCAGGGACAACGCCCCGGCGGCCTCACCTTCCACTGCCGCGGCGTGAAACTCGGCTCCTACGCCGAGGTGCCCGAGCGCACCCGCGCGTACATCGCCGCCCACCACCCCGAGTTCGCCCGCGCCCCCGAGAAGTGGACCGAGCCGAACGAGACCAGCTGGACCTACTTCCGCAGGCTCGACCCCAGGTGACCCGGGGCGCCCCCGGGGCGCGGCGGGGGAGGGACCGGTGCGGGGGAGGGGGGCCGACAGGGTCCGGACAAGGGTTTTCCCCGTATCGGGTTCACCCCCGCGTTGCCTACTGTCTGCCCACCGGCGATCTTCCACATCCCGAACGGCCCCCGCACCAACCCCACATGGTGTGAAGCCCTACGGCGACGCGCGGATCGCGGGTACGCAGTTGTCCGGTCCCACCGTCGCGGCCGGACGACGCGGCGTGCGGCGGCGGCCGGAGCGGGCCTGACCAGCCCGCCCCCGGCGCCGCGGCCCGATCACCTCCCACACTGCACCGACCGGCCGCTCCGGCCTGCCCGGAATCGGCCCGCGAAGGGGAACACCGTGCACGCATCCAGACGTCGGCTCATATCCGTGGCGGCCATCTCCGTCACCCTGCTGGCGGGCTCCGCCACCGCCTCCGTGGCCGTGACCGGGGGGAACGACCCGGCCCGCACCCTCCCGGCCGCCGCGGCCCCCGCCGCGCCCGCCGCCGCCCCGGTCGAGAACCTGATCGTCGGATACAAGTCCACCGCCTCCGAGGCCAGCTCCAACACCGCCGCCGCCGACGACGCCGCGGCCAAGGGCAAGAAGGCCGGCAAGAAGGCGAAGTTCGACCGCCGCCTCGGTACCGGAGCCGCCCTCGTCAACCTCGGCGGAGCCGTCGCCCCGGCCGAAGCGGCCGACGTGATGGCCCAGTTCCGCGCCGACCCGGACGTCGCCTACGTCGAGCCGGACTCCCGCGCCTACGCGATGAGCACCCCCGACGACACCGAGTACGCCAAGCAGTGGGACCTCTTCGAGCCCACCGCCGGCATGAACGTGCCCGCCGCCTGGGACAAGACCACCGGGTCCGGCGTCACCGTCGCCGTGATCGACACCGGCTACGTCGCCCACTCCGACGTGGCGCCCAACATCGTCGCGGGCTACGACTTCATCAGCAGCTCGACGGCCGCCCGCGACGGCAACGGCCGCGACAACAACCCCGCCGACCAGGGTGACTGGAGCGCGGCGGGCGAGTGCGGCACCGGCTCCAAGGCCAGCGACTCCTCCTGGCACGGCACCCACGTCGCGGGCACCATCGCCGCGGCCGCCAACAACGCCAAGGGCGTCGCGGGCATCGCCTACAACGCCAAGATCCAGCCGGTCCGCGTGCTCGGCAAGTGCGGCGGCGCCACCTCGGACATCGTCGACGCCATCACCTGGGCGTCGGGCGGCTCCGTCGCCGGCGTCCCGGCCAACGCCACCCCCGCCAAGGTCATCAACATGAGCCTCGGCGGCTCCGGCGCCTGCACCGCCAGCTACCAGAACGCCATCAACGCGGCCGTCGCCCGCGGCACCACCGTCGTGGTCGCCGCCGGCAACAGCAACGCGGACGCGGCCGGGTTCTCCCCCGCCAGCTGCAACAACGTGATCAACGTCGCCGCCACCAACCGCACCGGCGACCGCTCCTTCTACTCCAACTTCGGCGCGATCATCGACGTCGCCGCCCCGGGCGGTGAGACCCGCCGCGCCACCGACACGCCCGGCACCGTCACCACCCCCGAGAACGGCATCCTCTCCTCCCTCAACGCCGGCACCACCACGCCGGGCGCCGAGATCTACAAGCCGTACCAGGGCACCAGCATGGCCGCCCCGCACGTCGCGGGCCTCGCCGCGCTGCTCGTCGCCGCCAAGCCGTCGCTGACCCCGGCCCAGGTCGAGGCGGCCATCAAGGCCAATGCCCGGCCGCTCGCCGGCACCTGCACCGGCGGCTGCGGCGCCGGCCTCGCCGACGCGGCCGCGACCGTGAACGCCGTGACCTCCACCCCCACCACCCCCACGTTCGAGAACACCGCGGACGTCGCCATCGGTGACAACACCACCGTGGAGAGCCCGATCACCGTCTCCGGCGTGACCGGCAACGCCCCGGCCACCCTCAAGGTGGGCGTGAACATCGTGCACACCTACATCGGTGACCTGAAGGTCGACCTGGTCGCCCCCGACGGCTCCGTCTACACGCTCCACAACCGGGCCGGCGGCGGCACCGCCAACATCAGCCAGACCTACACCGTCGACGCCTCCTCCGAGGTCGCGAACGGCACCTGGAAGCTCCGGGTGAACGACAACGCCGGCGGCGACACCGGCAGGATCGACTCGTGGAGCCTCGGCTTCTGACCGGTCCAGGCCCACGACGGAGCCCCCCAACTCCGTTCTGACGGGCCGATGGTACGGACCAAACCCCAGCACGCGGGCCTGCCGGTACCTCCCGTACCGACAGGCCCGCCGCGCATTCCTGTCCACGTACTGAATGCGGACTGAATTCTGCGTCACAATCCGGGTCCGTCCGGCGGCTGACCTCGTATTGTCGCGTCTCACAGGAAAGGCACAGAACTGGGGCGCGAAAGGCTGGTGGCTGTGCGTGGCGGCGACGGGGCACGCTGACGCCGGGGTGGGACACACCAACGTCGGACAACGCGAACTCATCGAGGCGGTCCACCGTGCGCTGACCACGCACGGCCGGGCCGTTCTCACCGGACCCGCCGGAGCGGGCAAGACCGAGGTGGCGCGCGCCGTCGCGGCCGCCGCCGTCGGCCGCCGCGAAACCGTCCTGCGGCTTGCCCCCGAAGCCGCCGACCAGGCGATACCCGAGGCCGCCGCCGCCACCCTGCTCGCCTCCGTCCCCCGCACCGCCCTCGAACGCCTCGCCGGCCCCCAGCGCACCGCCATAGCCCTGCTCCGCCGCGAGGCCGACGCCCCCGGAGCCGGCCGCGACCACGTCGCGCTGCGCCTCGCCGTCGTCGAGGTCCTGCGCACCCTGTCCGTCCCGGGTCCCGTCCTGCTCGTCCTCGACAACGCCCAGTGGCTCGACGCCGAGAGCACCGACCTGCTCCGCTTCGTCCTGCGCCTGACCCCGCCCCGCGTACGGGTCCTCGTCGCCGAATGCGTCCAGGGCGGCGCCCCCGTCGCCGAACCCCTCTGCGGCCCCGGCACCCCCGTCGTCCGCGTCCCCCCGCTCGGCGCCGACCAGGTCGCCGAGCTCCTGCTCCGCCACGGCCTGCCCGCCCGCCTCGCCGGCCGCGTCCACCAGGCCAGCGGGGGCAACCCGCGGCTCGCCCTCGCCCTCGGGCACTCCCTCGCCGAGGCCTGCGGCGGACCGGGCGGCGCCGCCCACCACGCCGACACCCCGCCCGTCTCCGGCCAGGCCCGCGAGGTCGCCCGCCGGCTCCTCGCCGAAGCCCCCGCCCGCGCCCGGCGGACCCTGCTCCTCGCCGCCCTCGCGGCCCGCCCCACCACCGCGCTGC
Organism: Streptomyces sp. AB3(2024); assembly: GCF_041862025.1. Classification (NCBI taxonomy): domain Bacteria; kingdom Bacillati; phylum Actinomycetota; class Actinomycetes; order Kitasatosporales; family Streptomycetaceae; genus Streptomyces; species Streptomyces sp. AB3(2024). The sequence continues at coordinate 7,990 of NZ_JBGWAB010000052.1, read as the reverse complement.
TGCGCCGCGCAGGCCGCCCCGACGCCGAAGCGGAACTCGCGGAGGCCGAACGGGCCGCGCTGGTCACCGTGGGGGAGGACGGAGCCGTCACCTTCACGGCAGGCGCCCTGCCGACCGCCCTGGCCGCCGACGCCGGCTGGCCGGAGCGCGCGGCCGGACACGCCGCCCTCGCCGCCGCCGTCGACGACCCCGTCCAGGCCGTGCGCCACCGCGCGCTGGCCGTCGACACCCCCGACGCGGACCTCGCCGCCCAGATCACCGACGCGGCCGCCGCGTGCCGGCGCCGGGGCCAGCGCGCCCTCGCCGCCGAACTCGGTCTGCTCGCCGCCGAACGCACCCCCCTCACCCTGCCCCGCGAGGAACTCGGCCGGCTCGTCGCCGCCGCCGAGGACGCCGGCTGGGCCGGCCGCGCCGACCTCGCCCGCCGGGCCACCCGCGCCGTCCTCGCCCGCGAAGCCTCGCCCGCCCAGCGGGTACGCGCCCGGCTCGCCGTGATCGACGCCGCCGGGCAGGCCCTCGCCGACGTCGACGAGACCATCGCCCACGCCCTGGCCGACGCCGCGGGCGACCCCTCACTGCGGGCCGCCGTCCAACTGCGCATCGCCTGGAAGCACAACATCGGCGACGGCGACCCCCTGCGCTCCCGCGACGCCGCCGCCGAAGCCGGCGCCCTCGCCAAGGCCGGCGGGGACCAGGTCGCCGAGGCCATGGCCCTGACCGTACGGGCCCGCATGGGCCGCATCCTCGGGGACCCCGACGCGGAGGACATCCTCGCCGAGGCCCTCGACCTGCCCGCCCCCGAGGTCCCCCTCGGGATGCGCAACGCACCCCAGTACCTGGCCGTCCGCCACGCCCTCTTCGACGACCGGCTCGCCGACGCCCGCCGTCAGCTCCTCGTCCTGCTGCCCGCCGTGCAGCGCACCGGATCCGCCGAGGACGTCTTCGAGGTGCTGCGCAGCCTCACCGAGGTGGAACTGCGGCGCGGCCGCTGCGTCGCCGGGTCCGCGCACGCCCGCCGCGCGCTGGAGCTGACCATCGAGGCGGGCCTGTCCCCCGGACCGGCCTGGTACGTCGCCGCCACGGCCGAGGCCGCGGCCGGCAGCTTCGCCCGCGCCGCCGGATACGCCCGCCGGGGCATCCAGGCCTCCGAGGAGGAACAGGACCAGGTCTTCCTGTCCCGGGCGCTGTACGCCCTCGGCACCGTCGAACTGGCCACCGGGGAGGCCGCGAAGGCCGTCGCCACGCTGCGCCGGGTCGCCGCGCTGGAGGAGGCCCAGCAGGTGGTGGACCCCTCGGTCCTGCGCTGGCACGGCGAGCTCGCCGAGGCCCTGGTCGCCGCCGACGATCCCGCCGGGGCCGGGGAACTGCTGGACCGGGTCACCCCCGTGGCCCGCTCCCTGGGCCGGACCACGGTGATCGCGGCCCTGGACCGGGCCCGGGCCCTGTGCCGGTCGGCACAGGGCGAACCGGAACCGGCGGTCGCCCTGCTGGAGCTGACCGCGCAGCGGTTCGGGGCCCTCGGGCTGCCCCTGGAACAGGGCCGCACGCTCCTCGCGCTGGCCCGGGTGGAACGCCGGCGCCGCCGCCGGGCGCCCGCCCGTGCCGCCCTGTCGGCGGCGGCCGAGGTCTTCGCGGGGGCCGGGGCCAAGCCCTGGCTCGGCCTCGCCCGCGAGACCCCGCCCGAGACCGCCGCCCCGCACCCCGGGGTGGCGGCCCTGACCGCGGCGGAGGCCAGACTGGCGCTGCTCGTCGGCGGGGGAGCCAGCAACCAGGAGGCCGCCGCGAAGCTCTTCCTGAGCGTGAAGACGGTGGAGGCCCGCCTCACCCGGATCTACCAGAAGCTGGACGTCCGCTCCCGCGCCCAACTGGCCACCGCGCTGCGCGGGCACTGAGCGGGTCGCCCCCCGGGCACGGCCCGCTCGAAGCCCGGGGTGTTCGCGTCAGCAGCCGAGGTTGTTGCCCGGGGTCACGCCCAGCAGCTGGGTGAAGCTCTGGTACTTGCTCACCCGGCTCTGCACCTGTGCGGGGTTGCCGCCGTTGCACTCCAGGGACCCGTTGATGGAGCGGATGGTCTCGCCGAAGCCCGCGCCGTTGACCATGGCGGCGTGCGCGGTCATCGTGCCGGGGCCGTTCTGGGTGTTCCAGTACCAGAGTGCCGTCTTCATGGCGACCGCCGGATCCTGTTCGACCAGGTAGGGGTTGGCGAGGAGGTTGATGCCCAGGGCGTCGCCCGCCGCCTTGTAGTTGAAGTTCCAGCTCAGTTGGATGGGGCCGCGCCCGTAGTAGGCGGCCTGGCCCGCGGGACAGCCGTAGGGCTGGGAGGCGTCGCAGTAGTGCGGGTAGTTGGCGGTGTTCTGCTCCACTATGTACACCAGCCCGCCCGTCTCGTGGGAGACGTTGGCGAGGAAGGCGGCCGCCTCGCGCCGCTTGACGGTGTCGTCACCGGTGCTGGCGAAGCCGGGGTAGGCGGACAGGGCGGCGACCAGGCCGTTGTACGTGTAGAACGGATTCCGGTTCGGGAACATCTGGTTGAACTGGGCTTCGCTGACCACGAAACCGGAGGGGTTGCCGGTGCCGGGGTCCGGGTCCGTGCCCCCGCCGCCACCGCAGGCACCCTGGTCCGACCAGACGCCCCACTGGCCGGTGGTCCCGGGCGTCTCGCCCTGGGTCCACCACTTCGCCTGCCAGTTGTGGCCGTTGTGCGAGGCGCTCGTGCCCCCCGTGTAGACGGCGGAGGAGGTCCAGGCCGAGGCGCAGGCGGGGGCCGCGGCGGCGGGGGAGGCGGGCAGTGCCACGGCGAGGCCGAGCGTCACGGCGGCGGCCGCGGCGAGGGAGAGGGTACGGCGGCGTAGGGCGCGTATCACGTAACTGCTCCTGGGGTGGGGGGAATCGTCGCGAGGGGTGGGGGGCGACGGCTACCGCCACTGAAGCGAAGATGGTCTGGACCTGTCAAGGTCTAGACCAAAGCTTTCCGGGTTCGGTGCGGGACTCCGCAAACGCCGGAACGGCGTGACGACCGTGGCCGTCACGCCGTTCCGGATGCCGCTGGGGTCAGCTGCCGGCGGACAGGTTCCCGGACAGGACCGGGATGTTGTCCACGATGTGCGACAGCGACTCGTCACCCTTGGCCTGGGTGGAGTTCTCGGCGCACTGCTGGTTCTGCGGGTTGGACAGGACGTTGATGTCCTGGACGCCGATGTTGAGGGCGGCGAGGACCGACTGCGCGTTGACCTTCGCGGGCAGGCCGATGCAGAGCTTGTTCAGCGAGCCCTGGACCGCGCTGAGCTGCGGGCTCTGGTTGCCCTTGGTCTCCTGGTTGCCGTAGATCTGCGAGGCGCCGTTGCCGTTGACGGTGTTCACGCCGTTGTCGTTCCCGATCGCCATCGCCGGGGAGGCCGCGAGGGCGCCCGTGCCCAGTACGGAGGCGGTGACCGCGGCGGTGGCCATGAACTTCTTGAGCATTGTGGGGATCCTTCTGTCGCATGAGCTGTCCCCGGCGGGACGTCCTGATCAACTGCCCCCGCGCCCAGGGGTTATCGCCGATCACCCATGCGGCCCAATGATTCGCGCCGTGGCCGGGTGGTTGCCGGGCCCGGGCCTCGGTGTCAGCCGGTCTTGCGGCGGACCTTCTTGTTCTTGCCCCCGGCGCCGGCGCTGGAGCCCTGTACCTTCGCCCGGCTCTGGTGCGACTGCTGGGACTGGGCGCTCGCGGCGTTGCGCGCCAGCGCCTCGCGGAACTTGCGCTTGGCCTCGTCTGCCGGGGACTCGTCCTGCGGGACGTCCGCCGGGGCCCCGTCCGCCTGTGCCCCGTCCGCCTGCGGGGTCTGTGCTGCGTCAGCCATCGTTGTGCCTCCTGGAGTGATCACGTCGGCCCAGTCTGTCAGCCGGGCCGTCCGCGGGCCATCGGGTTCGCACCGGGCCGCCGGTCACCGGGCCGGGGCGGGCGCCCCGGCCCCGCCGCCCGCGCGGATGGCGCGCAGTGCGGCGGTGTGCAGGGCGTGCGGATCGCCGTGGGCCACCGGGCTGCCGGTCAGCGTGTACCACTCGTCCGCGTCCGTGTACTGGATCGCGAACCCGACCGTGCCGTCCGCCCCGCCGGTCGTCCGCAGCGTGAGCGGGCCGGTGATGACCCCGACCTCGTCGGTCATGGCTCCGCCGGGACCGGCGAGGACCTCGTCCTGCCAGGTGCGTTGGGGCCCGGTCACGAGGCGCAGGTGTCGATCATGGTGGTGAGCGCGGCCCTCTCGCCGTCGGTGACGGTCAGCCCGTAGTGGGACTTGACGGTGGTCCAGGCGCGCCCGTACTGGCACCAGCTCGACTTGTCCGTCGGCTGCCACAGGTCGGGGCTCTGATCGCCCTTGGAACGGTTGGAGGACGCCGAGACCGCCAGCAGTTGCGGCCGCGTCAGGTCGTTGGCGAAGGCCTTGCGCCGGGCCGCGTCCCAGGCGGCGGCGCCCGAGCGCCAGGCCTCGGCGAGCGGCACCATGTGGTCGATGTCCAGTTTCGCGGCCTCGGTGACGGTCGCCCCGTCGTAGAGGCTCTTCCAGCGGCCGGTCAGGGCCCGGCACTCGGCGTCCTGCGTGACGTCGGTGCCGTCCCGCTTGAGGACCACCTCGCGGGTGTCGCACTTGTTGCCCTGCTCGGCCCAGTGCGTGAACTTGTCGCGGCTGTACCCGGCCATCGTGCCGGGCTTGCCCGTCGTCAGCGCCGCCAGCTGGGTCCGGGCGACGGCCGCACTGACCATCCCGGGCAGCACGTCCCCGGGGGCCGGCTGTCCGGCGGCCCCCGAGGGCGCCGGCGGGGCGGAGCCCGCGCCCCTGGACGTGCCGGGAGCCGGGCCCGGTCCGGGCGTACCCCCGGTCTTGCCGTCCCCGGAGGACGCCGGCCCACCGCATCCGCTGATACCGAGCAGCACGGCCGCCACCACCACCGCCGCGCCGCGCACACCTGACTGACGACCCATGACCCACCCCGACGAGACTCTGCGCTGACCCGGAAAGACTACCCATAACCGGACAACCAACCCCGCACCGGGCGGTGCGGAGTGTCCGGCGGTCCTACCGCTGCCACGGATGCATCGCGCTCCAGCTGCCACCGACCGCCTCGAAGACCAGCTCCGAGCCCTCGAAGACCTCGGCGGCGTTCTCCGGGCGCAGGCTCCCGAAGCGTTCGGCGCACAGATCCACCTGCAACAGTCCGTCGAAGCGGGTGAACCGCGGGGGGTCGTAGAGCACCCAGGAGAAGGCCGCACTCTCGTCGATGCGGAAACGCCGTACGTCGTGCAGCTCCAGGCACACCGGTTCCCAGCGGAGGTCCTCGCTCACCACCCTGGCGTCGATCACCAGTCCGGCAACCCGTCCCCCGGCCGCCCGCGGACCGTATTCCTGATCGAGGACGACGCGGCGGAGGCAGGAGTCGCCGAACTCGTAGCGGGCCGACAGGGCCGCGATCCCCTCCTCGGTCAACGGGTGGGGTCCGAGCCTGTGGTCGGGCGTCGGCGGTCTGGGATCCACGGTGCTCCTTCGTCGGTGCCGCCATCGTAGGAGCACCCGCGCGGGGCTCCCTCGGCGGACCCGACCGGGGTCCCGCTGTGTCCTGCCGGGTCCTACCGGGTGGTCCGCAGGGCGCGCCGCTCCGGCCGGCGCGGCCGGTCCGGCGGCAGGCGCAGCAGGTCCGCCAGCGGGGCTCCCTGTTCGGCCCAGCGGCGCAGCAGGTCGCGGTCGATCCACCGCACGCCGTGCCGGTCACCCCACGCCTTGGCGTCCTGGGTGAGGCCGCCGTTGGTCACCACCACGGCGTGCTCGGCCCGGTGCGCCGGACCCGCCGAGCCCATCGCCTCGGCCATCGCCGAGGAGCCGACGGTGGCCCCGGCAGCGCCCGCGCGGGTGTGCCGGGCACGGACGAGGATGCGGCCGTGCCGCGCGTCCCCGCCGATCACCCCGGTGGCCCCCCGCGCGCCCCAGCCGTCCCGGACCAGCAGGTCCCGCACCGCGTACTCGAACTCCTCGTGGCCCATGGCGTCGAACTCCGCCAGGGTGATCCGCAGGGCGGCGGGGCGCGCGGCCCGGTTCAGCGTGCGCCACCCGGCTACGGCCACCAGCGCGAGGGCCGTAGCCAGAGCCACGGGCCGGCCCTGCGCGGCGGCGACCCCGGCCACGGCCACCAGCGCCACGAGGGCCAGGCCACCGGCGACGATCCGCCCCCCGGGCCCACCGGTGCGGCCGCGCTCCCGTACGAGGTGGTAGCCCTCCCGTGCCATCGAGCCCCCTCCGCTCAGGGGCCGGCCGCGGTGCGGGGCCCTCCGGGCAAGAGTGTGGGCAGCGCGGGGTCCAGGAAGGGTGGAATCGTCATGGAAGTCGAGTGGAGGGCCTGGATCCGGCCACACCGGCAGCCGGCCCGGCCCCCGCGCACGGGCGGCCGATGCCCCCGCGACCGGACCAGACGCCCGAAGGACTTGGCCGAAAACAGGGAGCGCATCGCGCCCAGCCCGCGCCGGAGCCGCTTTCCGCGCGGAGACCCCGGGCCCCACGCCCCGTGTTCCGCGCCGAGGACGCGCGAGGCTCGGGGGACGTGCGGGGACGGGCCCCGCCGCCGTGGCCGCCCCGCCCGCCGACGGAGTCGACGCCCGCCCCCGCGCCGACGGGGGCGAGGCCCCCCGCACCGGTGGACCGTCGGCCCGGACGGGGTCGGGGCGGCCTCCGCCGCCGGGGCGGTCAGGTCCAGGAGGCGGTGACCAGGGAGCGCCGGGCCGCCTTCAGGTGGGTGGACGCCGCCAGCCAGGCCCAGGCGTAGCCGTCCGACGAGGGGTCGGTGAGCCGGCCGAACACGTCCCTGGGGCGCCGGTCCGCTTCGGCCACGAGAGCGGCCGCCAGGTCCGCCGCCGCCCCGAACCCGGCCCGCCGCAACGGGCCGTACGCGGTCAGCGACTGGGGTCCCCGCGCGGTTTCGGCCACCGCGCGGCGGCCTCCCGCGACGCCCGTCTCCAGCAGCCGCCCCACCCGCCACAGCGGCGCGTCGGCCAACGGGTCGGGGCCCGGCACCACCGCCTCCGCCGCTGCCGCGGGGGCCTCGCCCGGCAACGGGAAGTGGCCGCCCTGGAGCCGGTCGTAGCCCAGATCGGCCCGGTCGTGCCACTCCGGCGGCAGTCGCAGCGTGTACGCGGCCCCGGGCACCGGCCCCACCGCCAGGGGGCTCAGCGTCGCCGCGCGGTCCGGGTCCGGGCGTCCCAGGACGCGCACCGCCAGCCCCGGATACCCGGCCAGGCGGCGCAGGTTGGCGGTGTGGGCCAGCTCCGGGTGCGGATGCGCGGGACGCAGCCGCAGCAACGGGGCATCCGCGCGGGCCTCCCGTACGAGCAGGTGCTCCCCGGCCGCGCCGACGACCTCGACGTCGCAGCCCAGCAGGCCCGGCTCGGCCTCCTCCCGGCACAGCAGCTCCGCGACGGCCTCGGCGGCCGGGCGCGCGAACAGCGCGGCCAGCGGCTCCGCCGTCCACGGCGTCACCGGCATGGGCGTGGCCCGCACCGCGCGCCCGGCGCCGAGCCGCCCGTCGGCGGAGACCGTCGCACCGACGATGCGCAGGCCCGCCCGGGACAGCCCGGCATGGTCGAGGACCCCGCCACCGAGGGCGACGGAGGCGGCCCCCGCACCCCGGGCGCGGGCGAGACCGCCGGGCCGGACGTCCGACAGGGAGTAGGCGCCGCCGTCCGCGCCCAGCAGGTGGGTGACCACGCCCCCGTAACCCGTGGCGCTCAGCACCGGCTCCCGGCACAGGCCGTACACGCGCAGGCCGCCCCCGGCCGAGTAGGCGCGGCGGCCCCCGCCGGTCAGTCCCGGACCGCCGGTGCCGGACGCCAGCAGCGCGGCGGAGGTCAGCAGTTCGCGGAAGGCGGCGGCGAGGTCGCCGAGGCGCTGCGCCGCGTGCCGCTCCCGTGCTGCGCGCAGACCCCGTACGACGCGCAGCGCGGCGGCCTCGGCCTGCGGCAGCCCGG